>WRKV01000062.1 GCA_009777915.1 Bacteroidales bacterium
AGCCAAGAGCTATTCCATCCGAGCCACCGTGAACCTCTTGCGCGACGAGGTTGCGGCTAACAATGCGAAAACCCTAACGTTTAGAAACGTGCACTGTTCGCCCTTTACCGCTTATCCTTTCCTCGAAGATTTCGAAGAAGCCCTGTTCCCGCCGCCTTGCTGGACGGTGCATAACGTTGGAGGCGGAACCACTATTTGGGCAAGAAACACCGACCCTTACTACAGCAACAGCGGAACTGCAAGTGCTTTCCATAATTTTACGGGAAGTATGCAGGAAAGTTGGCTCATAACGCCTGCCCTAAAACTTGCCAATTCCGGCGACATGACACTCGAATTTTGGTCGGGACACAATGGTGCTTCTTTTAATCAGTACACCGGCATTTGGATTTCGATTACCGATGCTGACCCTGCGTCTTTCGTTGAATTGAAACAACTTAGAGGCAGCGATCTTGAGGACACTCTGCAAAAAATTTCCGTTCCGCTAAACGCTTTCGCCGGACAAGTTATCTACATTGGATTCAAGTATAGAGGCGATTATGCCGATGGTTGGTATATCGATGATGTGGGTGTAACCGTAGAAGGGGAGCCCGTTTCCATTCAGATACCCCTCGAAAGCAGTACCTTGACTGTATATCCCAATCCTGTGAAAGATGTGTTGCACATTCAAACCGACGAGGTCATTACTGAAATTTTTGTATTGGATTTACACGGCAGAGTAGTGATGCACGTAAGAGGACATCAAACCTCTCTCGATTTGCAACCACTTGCTGCAGGACAGTATATTATTCGCATTCACACCGCCACTGAAATACGTTCGGTAAAAGTCGTGAAAAAATAAAGAATTTGCCACTCTCAACTTTTTTTCATATCTTTGCACCCCCAAGCCCCTTAAACCATAAATCATAAACCATAAACCATAAACCATAAATCATGAAACAATTCCTAACCACCATCATCGCCCTCGTGTTCGTCGTTACGACAAACGTACAGGGACAATCTCCCATCTTTTCCGAAGACTTCGAAAACACAACCTTCCCGCCAAGCGGCTGGACCACCTACACTCCCGTATCAAACGGAGGCTATTGGAGTAGAATCCTCGGCAACGAATATGTGCCCTCCTGCTGCGGAAATGCAGCTGCAGGATATACAGAAAGCTACGGCTTAACCGATGGCTGGTTAGTAACGCCGCAAATCAACGTGCCGAGTTCAGGAAATTATATCCTCGAATTCCAGTCGCACAGTCGCTGGCCCTGGGGCACACGCTACAGCGGCGTGTGGATCTCCACCACAGGCAGCAATCCCGCCACGGCAACCTTTGTCGAAGTGAAAGAACTAACCGAAGACGAAAAAACCAATACCTGGCAAAAAATCTCCATCTCGTTGAGCAATAACTACGCCGGACAAGCAATTCACATCGGTTTTCGGTTTCAGTATGATGGATCGGAAAGCAACGGAAGAGAGTGGTATATCGACGATGTAGCCATAGTCGAGTTCGATGGCGTTATGGATGCCGAACTGTTTGCAATTACCGAGCCTTCGGAAGAAAGGAACTATAACATGTCGAATGCCGAGCCGGTTACCGTTGTGGTGAAAAATCACAGCAGTATACCTATTACAGGCTTTGAAATGATCTTGGAACTTGACGGAGACATCAAAGCAACCGAAACTTTTACCGAAACCGTACGCTCGTTGGAAGAAGAGCCGTTCACGTTTGCACACAAGTTAGATCTTTCGACGTCGGGTGTGTATGACATAAAAGTTACTGTAAACCTTTCCGGAGATGAGGTTCCCGAAAACAATTCCCGCACAAAAAGTGTCCGAAACATGGTTTGCAATCCCGTTACTAATTTCCCTTTCGCAGAAGGGTTCGAAGATGAACTGTTTCCGCCCTATTGCTGGACGCTCTACAACACCGGTGAAGGTCCCAAAGAGTGGGAAAGAATAACCACCGAACGCAACGAAGGCACTTCTTGTGCCGGTCATGGCGTGGCAGTAGACCTGCAAGAAAGCTGGTTAGTAACGCCGGCTTTAGCTATTCCAACTACCGGCGACATTGTACTCGAATTTTGGTCGTACACCTTGCACTCTTGGTTTAATCATTACGTAGGGGTTTGGATATCAACCACAGGTAGCGACCCAACAACCTCGACCTTTACCGAACTCAAACAACTTTCCGGCGCCGATCTGGATCAAATATGGAAAAAAATCACAGTTCCATTGGGTGCTGATTATGGCGGAGAAACCGTGTATATTGCATTCAAATATTCCGCTGTGATGGGCGATTTTTGGTATATCGACGATATTTTGGTATACGATTTTTCCGGATACATCGACGGAGGCATTGCGGAGATTATCTCACCCGTTTCCGGAGATAATCTGACGACAACCGAAACCGTAACCGTTTTGATTGAAAACAACAGCAGTAGTGCACTTTCCGGCTTTGATCTGACCCTCGAACTGAACGGCGACCCAATCGCCACCGAAACATTTACCGCATCTATACCAAGCCGCAGTGAGACAACCTACACGTTTACCGCTAAGGTAGACCTCTCGCAACGCGGAACTCACGACATAAAAGTAACGATCCAAGTGCCCAACGACGAACACCCCGCCAACGACTCGCGAACCAAAAAAGTGGCGACTTTTCCCAACGAAGTCATCAACTTGATGGGTTACAGATTTTATGACGACGACTGGTCTGAACCACCTTTCGGATTTATTTCGTTCAATTCCAACGCTCCCCAAAACGTGATTCGAGTTAGCAACTATGTACCGACATTACCCGATGCCGATATTCAGGCAGGAGAGTATTTCGATGGTTATTTTTATGCTTACGCAATGATTATGGAGGAAGCCCCCTACTTCGCTTCGTTTCTGAAAATTTCGACCGAAACATGGGAACCTGTTAATGTTGAGTACACAATGTCGTTTCCGGTAGATATGACCTACGACCATACCACCGATGTGATGTATGCTGTCGATTTTTTAGGACATACTTCACACCTGCATACCGTTGATCTCGCAACAGGAGAAATGACACCTGTCGGCGATATTGATTTGCGTGCCTACACGCTGGCGTGCAGTCCCGATGGCGTATTGTATCTCATCGACATGGAAGGCTATCTGTATACCATCGACAAAACCACTGCCGAACCAACATTCGTAGGTTTCGTAGGCTTCCGACCTTTTTACGCACAATCCATGACTTTTGATCAAAACAGCGGACGCTTGTTTTGGGCAATGTCGCGACACAGTCCTGAGCAAGGCAGGCTGATGGAAATAGATCCAACGTCGGCTGTAGTTTTCGACAGAGGTTCCATTGCCAACGAAGCCCAAGTGTTTGGTTTATTTGTGAAACCAACCCCTCCGGACCCGACATCTCTCACAGAAGACGCCATAAAAACACACGACCCCATGTCTTTGCTAACGATATATCCCAATCCTGTGAAAGATATGTTGCACCTCCAAACCGACGAGGTCATCAGCGAAATTTTTGTGTTGGATTTGAACGGCAGAGTAGTGATGCACGTAAGAGGACATCAAACCTCTCTCGATTTGCAATCACTTGTTGCAGGACAGTATATTATCCGCATTCACACGGAAACAGCAGTTGTTCCGGTGAAGGTCGTGAAAAAATAAGGAATTGAGGAACTTGCTTTTAGCTGTGTGCCAATAGAAAATCCGCAGGAATGTTTAGTTCTGTGTGCAATTTCTTTACGATGTTCAAATTGAGCGGGCGTTTGCCATTTATCAACTCGCTCACACGACTTTTATCTATTCCGAGCAACTTACCCAAACCTACTTGCTTGAGCTGTTTTTTCTCCATTTGAGTTTTGATTTCATCGGTGATGAGTGTGCTGACTTTCCAAGGCAAAGGGTGGTATGCGTTTTCATAATCAATCAAAATATCCGAGAGTTCTGAATATTTTTTGAGTAAATCTTTTGGAATATCGTTCTCATTTTCAAACTTGCAAATTTGATCTTCGAGTGCATTACACTCTTTAGTCAAAACTTTGAATTGTTCTTTGCTGATAAGTGTTTTCATATCGTTTTAATATCTTTAATTTTGTTATATTCTGCGTGTGTTCCTACATATCTAACAGTAAGCCTTCCTAAAACAAAAACAACAGCGGCTATTAATCTGTAATTATTTCCTTTGATGTTAAAAACATATCGTTTTTCTCCCACATAATCTACGGATGGAAAACTCGCCTTTAATTCGTTGTGATTCGTCCATTTTGCCATCTCAATATATTCCACCCAATGTTCCAACGGCGTTGTTGCATCAGCGTGTTTCCTGCAAAAATCCTCAATGATTTCCTTACCTCTAATTTCCATATCCTTTCAGTTTGACACTGCAAAGTTACAAAAAAGTTTCCAAATATGCAACTTTTTTCAAAAAAAAATTTGCCACTCTCAACTTTTTTTCATATCTTTGCAAAAAAACCTCACGAATTTTTTGTGAGGTTTTTTTATTGTTAAAAAAAAATATCAACAATTCTTGTTTATTTCAGAAATTTTTCGTATCTTTGCAGTTCGCAATATTGAATTGCTACACATACAGATAGTTATCACCCAAAATACAAACAAATTTCGTCCTAAAAAATAGCGATTAGCAAGGGCGAGGTTTGTCTGCGTAGAGGTAGTGATTAGTGAATAGTAGAGACGGGGCGTGCCCCGTCTAATGAAAACCGAAAAATATAACAAAATAAAAAAAACAAAATGGAATACACGGCAAATTTGAAAAAAATGGACAATGGCTGGTATTTGGCACAATGCGAACAACTGCCCGCCGCAATAACACAAGGCAGCTCAATCGACGATGCCTTGACCAACCTTAAAGATGCCATAAACCTCCTGCTGGAAGACGAAAAAGCTGACTTCCAAAAAAAACAAACCGGATTGCGGTTTTTAAGACGTAAAGTAGCAGTGATCTAAATGAAACGAAACCAATTTATAAGATATTTGCAAGAAAATAACTGCAGACTTAAACGCGAAGGTAGCGGACATTCGATATTCATGAACGCCCTGACCCGAAAAAAAAGTGCAGTGCCCAGACACACCGAACTCGGAGACCTGCTCTGTAACGAAATATGTAAACAACTTGGAATTGAGAGAATGAAATAGTGATTAGTGAATAACAATTAAACAAACAATACAACAAAAACTATGGAAAAAGAAACGAAAAAAGAATTGGGGAAATTGCTGATAGATATTGCAAAATATATTATTACAGCGATTGTGGTGAGTTCGTTTTTTAAGGCGTTTGAGGATACGTGGATTATCTTTGCCTTTGGAGGGGGAGTGGCGTTTGCTTTGCTCGCCTACGGTTTTTGGGTGTTTAATCAATCAACAAAACAATAAGTATCAAAATAATACATATCATGGAAGCAATTATCGTTTTATCAGTTATCTTTGTGGCAGCAACGGCTGTAACGTTCTACGTCGCATGGAGCGATAGACAACAACGGAAGTTAGTGATTAGTGAATAGTGATTAGTGATTAGTAGGGGCGTATTGCATACGCCCAACGGTAAAAGGTAAAAAGGTAAAAGGTTAATTAAATCATAAAAAAAATAGTAAATGAAAAAATACGACTATAACAACGAAAATCTTGAAACCAACGATTCGACGGTGAATGAACCGGCAGTGGCATACGCCGGATACACGACACCGGATACCGGTTACCGGACACCGGACACCGTTGAACGGCCACCGGTGCACCCGATAATCAAAGACCCTACCGAACATTGGTGGGAACTGGATACGGAAACGCAAGAAATCCTTATCAAAGCCTTGCTCAAAATCGAAAACGGTACGGCTAAATGGACGCCGTGGGAGGAAATTAAAGCGGAAATGGATAGAGAAGATGAAGAAGATTTCGCCGAATTGGCTAAAGAAAACTACAAAGAAACTCAATATGCGTAAATATAAAATTAAATTTGAGGATGATGCGAAAGTACACAAAGCAGATATCATAGCATGGTATAGAAATATAGACCGAAAACTTGCTATAAGATTCAGAAGTGAACTCGACAAAACCATAGAAATCTACGCAAAACACCCCAAAATAGGACACCCAATTACACCAACAACCCGAAAAATGACAACCAAAACATTCCAATATAATATATTCTACCAAATCGATGAACCTAACCAAATGATACAAATCCTGGCGATAAGACATCAAAAACGAGATATTAGAGTTTAGATATTAGATATTAAATTATGAATTATGAATTATGAATTATGAATTACCATATAAAAAACAAAATTCCACTTGCCCTGAAAGGGCAATAGTCAATAGCGTAGGGCAACGCCCTACGTAACAAAGAGTAGGGGCGTATTGAATACGCCCGACGGCGATGGAATCGCCGCCGAACAAGGGGCGACATGACAAAACAAAAAACAAACAAAACAAATAAACAAACTATCAAACAATCCCAAACCAAAATTATTATGAAAAAATTAACAATTTTTCTGGTGCTCTTGCTCGCGATAGTGAGCATGAATGCACAAAAATCAATGGGCTTTAACGAGGTGAGAAAATCTCCCCAAAAAGCCAAAGTACTAAATTTGGACGTGGCTGACAAAAAAGCACCGGCAAAAAGAATCACCGATGCACAACCTTTTGAAAAGGGTGTCAGAACTTCAGCAACGCTCAAAAACAGCAGAGTTGAATCCGCTCAATTTGGAGAGGAAAAATCTGCAAAAACGTATCAAGGAGCACCATCAAGAGCTCCAATACCAGGTACGACGCTTCTTGCAGAAGGATTTGAAGGACTTGGCACCAACAACCAATTCAGAACAGGATGGTTGGCAAGCCCCAATCCGACTTCGACAAATACGACCGCCAGATGGTATCAAACAAACACCACTGGAGTAGGCGGTATTGATGTACCTGAAGGAAGTAGATTAGCGAGAGTAAATGCTAATGCAACGTCTGCTATCGATGCTATGCTTTACACGCCTGCCCTAACCCTGACAGAAGGTGTAACATATCGAATTGAGTTTGACTTGATTTTCGTAATCATTACAGGAACTAATGCGTATCCATGGTTTTCCGTTGCTCATCGCACAGCACAATCGGAAACAGGTGGCGCCTACTTATTTATTGCTAACGATCAAGCTCCTTGGGCCCCATATACTAATGAGTTTGGCAAATGTGTTATAAATTTTACACCAACATACACCGGTGTCCATTACTTTGAATTTAATGTTTATAAACAATCTACATCATCGAATGCAGGATTTGTTCAAATTGATGATATTAGAATTAGTGCTCCGACAGTACCAAGACCGAACGATTTAGCGATCAACTACATTTTTCCTTTCACTCAAGTTCCTAAATCTCAAATTGCACCGCCACTTGCGGCACAAGTTACGAATGTTGGTACTAATGCTCAAACTGAGATAAAAGTTGAGGCTACGCTCAACGATGCTCCAATTGGAGAATCTGCAACGGAGGCTACTTTGGCTGCGGGTGCAACTCAAACCTTTACGGTTACACCTACCACAGGTACTATTTTGGATGGTACAAATACCATAAAACTTACCGTATCGCAAGACGAAACGGATGAGGATTTTACGGATAACGAAATAACGACTACTTTTATTGGAACCGAACACGAATACCGTGTAGATAATGGCGTAGCTTTGGGAGGATTAGGATTTTCTACTGTCGGTACACGCTTTGGAAATATCTTTACAATTACTGCTGCAACGACTATCAATGCAGTTGAGGTTCAATTTACGAATACTACTCAAGCTGCTGCCGCAACCGACTTCCAAGTAGCGATGTGGCCAATGGATGGAAATACTCCAAATTGGACTTCGCCAACATTTGCTGCTGTCACGGAAAATAAACCTGCCGATTTTGGAGGTGTTATCCGAGTTATGACTCCGGCAACCGCATTGTCACCGGGCAATTATTTTGTGGCTGTTGTTCGAAGTGCTGACGAACTTGGTCTTTCTGTTGACAGTAGAGCTGTGAGTGGTAGATTTTCTTATGCATCTGATAATGATTCAGAGTTTGCACCTATTGCCAATACTATTGTTGGTGCAGCGTTCATTCGTATGCTTGTTGATCTTCCGACGGATGATGTGGAAGTTTTGGCTATTACTTCACCAAATACGGCCTATAACTTGACCGCTACGGAACAAGTTAAGGTCTTGGTACAAAATGTAGGTTTGGACGAAATCACATCTCTGCCACTTTTTGTGGAATTAGATAATGCGCCTGCTTTCAACGAAACATTTTCGACTTCGATTGCTCCGGGTACTACGGCAGAACTCACGTTTACAGCAGGAACGCTTGACCTTTCGGCGGAAGCTACTTACGAAATCAAAGTTCGTGCCGAACTTCCGGGCGATATAAATCCGGAAAACGACGTTGCAACTAAAACAGTTACCAATACGCTTGCTCCTCCAATTGTACCGCCTTTCTTCGATGGCTTTGAAACAACAACAGGAAGTGCCCTACCTTTGGGTTGGATTGCAAGTACGGAAGGAACTTTGGGTTGGCATACGACAACAGGTGCCGTTCCGAATGCTGGAACTGTCACTCCATACGCAGGCTCTCGTTTCATGGCAATAGGTTTTGAGGCAGGTACTAGATGGGCTTATAGTCGAGGTATCAGCCTTACAGGAGGAGCTACATACAAAGCGACGTTCTACTACCAAGCTCCGGGTTATTCGCAGCTTAACGAGTTTGATAATTTCACGGTTCGCATTGCACAAGAACAAACCTCAGGTGCCATGCAAGCATCTCTTGATACGATTTTCCATCTTGTCAACCAAAGAGTTAATGCTTGGACTTTAGCCGAAAAAATATTCACTCCGACTACATCAGGAACTTATTATCTCGGATTTAACAGAACAACACCTGCTGGTGAAGGACTCTATACCGTTATTGACAATGTTTCGATAGTAGAAATCCCCGCCAACGAGATGGCAGCAACCGCACCTGTATTCCCATACACCATGATCCCAACAACGCAAACGCTTGCGTCTGCGTTTACGGCAAATGTTACAAACACGGGTGTAGATGCTCAAACCAATGTAATGTTGACTGTGGACTTGGATGACACTCCAATAGCAACATCAGATCCTATTACGGTTGCCGGACTTGGCGGAACTGCAACATTAACGGCTACACCTACCACAGGTGCCGCAATCGCAACCGGAACCAATACCTTAACTCGTACGGTTACGTCCGACCATTTCGATGGTTCAACTAACCCAGTTGCTTTCACAAGCACGCAAACGTTTGTGGGTACAACCAATACATTGGCAGTAGACAATCCGAGTGCTACAACGGTTAACGTAAATATCGCCGGTGCTAACACTCGTAATACTGTCGGAAACGTATTTGTTATTACGGAACCTACCATAATTAGGGGCGTTGATATCAAATTCAATGCTACCACAGGTGGAACGCCAAGGATTTTCTTGGCTCCGGTTAGCGGTGCTAACAATACTACAGTAGGTACTGCGTTAATCGATAACGTGGCTTTCAATGGTACACGCAATGCAGATTGGAGTACACACACAATCGCTGCACCGATTCTACTGCAACCGGGTGCCTATTTCCTGGGGCTGCAAAATAACTCCGGAACAGCTAACCTTGGTTTGCATCGCGACGCTACAGCAGGTAAAACGTTCTACACTAGAACTACAGGAAACCTTACTGCTGTTACTTCAACCACAGCAAACGGCGCTCCTTGTATCCGCATGATTATGGCTGATCCTTGTGATGCACCGTTCGACCTCGTAGTAGAACCTATCCGCCCAGAAGTGAAATTCACATGGGACGGCGATGCTCCACAATACCGCTTGAATGTATACAACCCAGACGAAAGCCTTCGCTTTACGCAAACTACAACAGCAACAGAATTGCTGGTAGCCTTGCCGGGCGATTCAATCTACACATGGGACGTAACAGGCTTGTGTGCTGCGTTGATGACCACCAATGGCGGTTCGTTTACAGTAGACCCCGATACGATCAACTTCGAAATGGTTGACCTTACGGATTTTCCGGCAGGCGACAATACAAACCTTGGTAAAATCAATCCGACTCTAACCATCAAAAACGTCTCAAACACAGGAGAGGGCTATAACGCAGTGGAATTTGAAATCTTTGTTAACAATGTTTCTATCGGTATAGATGAAACCGACATTGCTGCGGGTGGAACAATCGTCTACACGTCTACGCTTGAGGTCGACCTCTCAGCTCCGGGTGCTTACTCGGTTGAGGCTCGTATCATCGACGTAAGAGATATGATTGAAGACGACAATTCAGTAACCGTAACCGGAACAAACTCAACACGTGATATTGCGGTTACCAAAATTATTGCACCGATAAGCGGATCAGGGCTGACGGCTACTGAAACCGTTACGATTGAATTGGAAAATTTAGGCTCGTTAGCTATTACCGAGTTTGAAGTAATTGCAGGAATCGAATATGTAGTAGAGGGTGGCACAGCTACCGGAACACCTACGTTTACGTTAACTGCCACTGTTGAAACGGCTGATGGCATTACCATCGCTCCGGGTGCAACATACGAATTGACGTTCGACCAAACGGGCGATTTCGCTGCAATAGGTACCTATGAGTTCCTGATTACAGCCACTCTCTCCGAAGAAGACAGAGATATGAGTAACAATACTCTTGAAGATGCGGTGATCAACGGTGATTTAACTGATTTTATGGCTGTTGAAATTATAGTTGCGGAAACGGAGTATATCGCTCACACGGCTCCGGTAGACGTAACCGTTCGCATTCAAAATCGCGGAACAACAGTACCTGCTGAGGTTCCGGTTGAATTGTGGGTTAATGGAATCTTGCATGTAGCAGATATCCTCACAGATACTGATATACCAAGCAGTGGTCATTTCCACAATCACGTGTTCTCGCTACCGGTTGATATCAGCAATGGCGGTATATCCGAAACGTTTGAGCTCGTAGCAGTCGTTAATGTTGACAACGATGATATTCTGTCTAACGATACAACGGAAATTGTAACATTAGAGAACACTTGGGTTACAAACGTTGCTATTACTGCTCTTGCAGGTCCAACTACCCTAAGAGATTTTTATGCTGATGAAGTTCCGGTAACCGTAACGGTAACCAACAACAGCAACTATGCGATGGTTGATATGCCGATTTACATGTCGATTAATGATGAACCGGCAACTGTTGTAGCAACTGTTCCTAACATTGCTGCAGGTCAAGCATTGACCGGCATTTCGTTGGGTAATGTATCTCTTGAGCCGGGTGCAAATCCGCTTGTAGCTTGGATTTCCGTACCAAACAATGCTAATATCGGCACAACCGATACGGCAAAAGTAACATTAACTAACACGATCGACGTGAGATTCAATGCTTGGAACTCTCCGGCAACTTCGGTTACAGTACCGGAACAAACCGTAACGGTTGTATTGCAAAACAACGGTACGTTCCGCGTAAGAAACATTCCAATTCAATTAACCTTGAACGACGACGCACCTATACCTGCGACTATTGACACCATCATAAGGGTAGCCCAAGCCACCAGTTCTCTACACACGTACACATTTGCAAGCCCTATAACGCTTAACGAGGGAGCAAACACGTTAGTATTGAATGTAGTTCTCGCCGACAATACGGCGTCATCTGCAAACCAAACCGGTACACGCACGGTAACCTATACCAATCCTGTGGCATCGGTTCCTTACTTTGAAGGATTTGATGCAACAACAGAAACGAATCTCCCTACATTCTGGGACAGAAGTGGCACTGCTCCACAGACTTGGCACACGACAACAGGAAGCAATGTTTCAGGATGGGGTACCGGTAGACTCTTTAACCCATTTGAAGGTACTCGTTGTATGGTAATATCGTATAATGCCGGTCCTCAGTGGGGATATAGTCGAGGCGTTCAACTTACAGGCGGAACACAATACAGAATAAGCTTTATGTATATGGCTCCGGGTTGGGATGAAGAAGATGGATCACCTATTGAATATGATAACTTCACGGTTCGTATTGCACAAGATGCATCTGCAACTGCTATGACAGCATCAACAGACACTATTCTACATCATGTCAATAAAGAAACCTACGATTGGACTTTAGCAGAAAAAAGATTCACTCCGGCGACATCAGGAGTTTATTATCTCGGCTTTAACAGAATAACACCTGCCAATCAAGGTGCCTTTATCGCTATTGACAATGTTGCAATGGCGGAACCGGATCCTAATGATTTGGCGATTGTTGTAAACCTCCCATACACGCAAATTCCAACCTCTCAATTTACAAGTATTTCTGCACAAGCGAGAAATCAAGGAACTGCTGTACAAACCAATGTGAAGTTGTCGGCAACGATTAACGGAACATTAATCGGCGAGTCTGATCCTGTAGCGTCTATCGCTCCGGAAACAACATCGGCAATGATGACCGTAATACTGACAACACCACTTACTGAAGGTGCTCACACGTTAGTAATGACTGTTGCCGGTGATCAAACCAACGAAGGAACCGAAAACACGGCGACGCGTAACTTTACAGGAACCGAAAACGTGTTTGCACAAGATATACTGACAGCTCCTATGACAGGTGGCGGTGTTGGTTTCCCTGATCCAGGTGGAACATTCGCTGTGGTTTACGAAATAACTCAGAAAACCTACTTGTCGGGAATTCGACTTCTGTTTGCAACAGGCGGATCAACGCTTTCATACACGGTTGCAGTACGTCCGATGACCAGCCCAACAACAATGGCTGCTACACCTATAGCGACTCGTACGCAAAACAGAGTACCGGGATTGGTAAATGTTGATTTCTCATCGGAAGGTATCGTATTGATGCCGGGTCTTTATGCTGTAACGATGACAGCTGCGAACAATGTTGGCATTAGCTACGACGAAAGTCCTACAGGCAGCTGGTACACTACAAGTGGCAATAATTTGAATTACCAAGCCGGTGGTCAAGGTTTTGGTGCTTTGGGTATTCGTCTGCTAATTGACGACACGCCTACCACCATCACCGCAACATTCCCTGCTGATGAGGCAGAGGATGTTCCTGTGAACACGGCT
>WRKV01000063.1 GCA_009777915.1 Bacteroidales bacterium
CCTATTAGGGTATTCGATGCCAACGGACAGTCCACAGGCGACACCATAGGCAGGTTTATAATAGGTAGTGGCGATTGGCGCAGTGCTCGACACGACTCCTTATGGCGCCTCGCCGATGGCACAAAAACCGTCAACGACCCCTGCCCTCAGGGATGGCGTATACCAACAGCGGATGAACTTAGTGCCTTGCGTTTAGCCGGCAGCACATGGACGACGAATTGGAACGGGACAGGTGTTAGAGGTCGTGTTTTCGGAACTGCCCCCAATACGCTTTTCCTGCCCGCTGCAAGCGTCCGCGAAAGCAATGGGGTGGTCGCCTACGAGGTCGCGTCCGGCCACTACTGGACCACTAGGGAGGATGTGAATAGGTACTACGCCTGGCGCCTGATCTTCGGCAGTGGCAATGTGTACTTGAGCGTCACCTACCGAGCGTGGGGGCATTCCGTCCGCTGCGTAACCTTATGTCCGCCAACATTCGGCACGTTAGATTTAGATTCCTGCGACCAAATTACCTATAACGGAATAGTATTTTTCAAGGA
Source organism: Bacteroidales bacterium (assembly GCA_009777915.1). Lineage (GTDB taxonomy): Bacteria > Bacteroidota > Bacteroidia > Bacteroidales > P3 > WRKV01. Next base: position 540 of record WRKV01000063.1, read on the forward strand.
TACGACCTTTACGGAGATCCTTGTAAATGCAGCAGGTTGCGACAGTTTGCTTACCGTAAATCTATCAATGCGTAGAACATTCGGCACGTTAGATTTAGATTCGTGCGACCAAATTACCTATAACGGAATAGTGTTTATCAAAGACACCACCTTTACGGATACCCTTGTAAACACTGTCGGTTGCGATAGTTTGCTTACGGTAAATTTAACCGTGCGTCACAAAACATTTGGCACATTAGATTTAGATTCCTGCGACCAAATTACGTACAATAGCATGGTGTTTTTCAAGGACACTACCTTTACGGATACCCTTGTAAACGCAGCGGGTTGTGACAGTTTGCTTACGGTAAATTTAACCGTGCGTCACAAAACATTCGGCACGTTAAATTTAGACTCTTGTGACCAGATTACCTATAACGAAATGGTGTTTATCAAAGACACTACCTTTACGGACACCCTTGTAAACACTGCCGGTTGCGATAGTTTGCTTACGGTAAATCTTATTGTGCGTCACAAAACATTCGGCACATTGGAATTGGATTCATGCGACCAAATTACCTACAACGGCATGGTGTTTTTCAAGGATACTGTCTTTACGGAGATCCTTGTAAATGCAGCAGGTTGCGACAGTTTGCTTACCGTAAATCTATCAATGCGTAGAACATTCGGCACCTTAGAATTGGATTCCTGTGACCAAATAACCTACAACGACATTGTGTTTATCAAAGACACTATCTTTACGGATACCCTTGTAAACGCTGCCGGTTGCGATAGTTTGCTTACTGTAAATTTAACCGTGCGACAAAAAACATTCGGCATATTGGAGTTGGATTCTTGCGACCAAATTATGTACAACGGCACAACGTTTTTCAACGATACAACATTCATTGATATCCTAACAAACACAGAGGGTTGCGATAGTTTGCTAACTGTAAATATAATCATTCACCGCTCATATTTTGAACAGCAAAATTTATCCGGCATGGATTCGGTGGAATTTCTGTCTAAGTATTATTATCGCGACACCGTTCTAACCCACGCATACCAAACCGATCAGGGCTGTGACAGCGTTGTAGAAACACATATCTTTGTATCCCGAACGCCCCGCGAGATTGAGGCTGAAATCATCGTGTATTGGCACCGCATACTTGCCGTTCCCAATTGGCACAACCTTGACGAACTCCGCTACGCCACCTACTACTGGTATAAAGACGATGCCCTACTCCCGCAAAGCAACAAAGACCACATCGAAGTAGGCACGCCCATCCCCGCCGGAAAATACAACGTTTCCGTGCAATACGGCGGTAGAGAAATTCTCTATTTGGAGCGTATTTTCGACCGTCCGTTTGGCATTTCGGCATATCCCAACCCTTTGCATATCGCTGAGGAATTTACCATAGAGTCTACGGGCAAAGCCATTAAGCGTGTGGAGGTTTTTGATGTGAATGGGGTGTTGCAACAAATGCCGATTCGCATTGGTACGGGCGTAGGGGCGTATTGCATACGCCCCGCCAACAATTGCGACCAATGCCAACGGGGCGTATGCAATACGCCCCTACGGGTATCCGGTTTCAAAAACCCGGGCATGTATATTTTGAAAATTTATTTTAATGACCATGCGGTTGAAACCTTAAAAATTATTGTAAAATGACAAACCGAATTTTGATATTATTTTTTGTATTCACAATTGCGAATTTCATCGCACCCGTAGGGGCGTATTGCATACGCCCCCATGAACCACAAACCTCCACCCTAACCGTTTCCGTCCTACCCGCCCACAACCACCTAAAATACCAAAAAAACGATGCCCAAAGCACCGGCAATTACGACATCGGTGCAGCCCTAACCTTCCGCACACCAATTCGTAATTCGTCATTCGTAATTCGTAATTTCCAATTAGCAATTGGCGTCAACTACCGCAAATACCACGGCAACATAGATTTCAGAGGTATGACAGACTCCGTCCACCTAACCGAGTCTGCCGAAAACCACAACTATTTTCTCTACCAAATTTTCAACAGCACAGAGGAGCAAACCGTCACCTACATCGAACCCAACATCCGCTTGGAATATGTACAGCCCTTATCAGGAGCGATTGACCTCATCGCAGGTGTGGGTTTGGGCTACGGAATCCACTACGCCGAAACCAATGAAATGACCGATGGTTCCTACCGTCGCTATGCTTATTTTTACGAAAGCCACAACCTTATCGACCTTTCGCCCGAACTGAATTTAGGCACTTACACAAACTTCCTAAACTCCTCACAAGGCAACACGTTCAAGCATTCCTTGTTCGCTCTCGGTGAAGTCGGTTTCCGGTTTCGCCTCTCTCAAAATTGGCAACTGCTTACCCTTTTCAATATCCAATATAGTCTATTTACTATCCAAGCCAAACAAGACCAATTCGTCCATCACGGGTCGTATTCCGGCATCGCCGGGAGTGAGATTCCGGGCGGTGTTCGTGCTGTTTCTATGGGTGTGGAAGTTGGGTTTTCGTATCAATTTTCAAAAACAACGAAACGTGCAAAACCATCTACGAAAAGACCACGAATGCACGGGGCTTATTGTCCGTATTAACGTCTTATTTATGGGTTATGATTTATGAATGATGATTTGCTTCGCCCAATCGTAAACATAACCCTCCCGCTGGCGCCGATTTGCAATCGGTGCCGACATAGCAAGGAGATGTCTCGACTTCACACGCTCCGCGTGTTTCGCTCGACATGACGGCGAAAAAATCCGTAAATCGTAAATAACAAAATCGTAAATCGAAGTGGCATATGCAATACGCCCCTACATGTTCTCCGAAATCAAATTTTGTCAAATCAAAAAAAAATTGTATCTTTGCAGAAATTCAACAAAAAACGCAATGAATAAAATCGAAAAAAGCGATTTCACTTCGTTAATCGAAAACATTTATCAAACACATCAGTATCTCAATACGCAAGCTGTGAAGTCGGTAAATGTTGCCCTCACATTGCGAAACTTCTTGTTTGGTTATTACATTGTCGAATACGAACAAAAAGGAAACGACCGAGCAAAATATGGCGAGAAACTTCTCGAAAACATTTCATCGGCGTTGTTATCAAAAGGACTGAAAAACGTATCTTTTGCGGAATTATCTCGGTTTCGACAATTTTACTGCACCTATCCCCAAATTCTTGGGACACTGTCCCAAAGATTGCAAATAAGTGATAATGTTTCTGTTGATCCAAATTCATTGATTGCAAACATTCCTTATTCGCATGTTGCTCCGTTCGGCGGAGGATTCCCACCTCCGTCGTTCTATCCTGCGAGGCTTTATGCCTCGCTTTTTTTATATTCCATAAGCCCCGTAGGGGCGTGATATTGGTAGAAAAATCATAATCCACGTCCACATTGTCCCGTAGGGACAACATATATCACGTCCCTACGGGACGTTTTTTTGGTTGGTGGTAGGCGTTTTTCTACCAATATCTGACCCCTAACGGGGTCTGTATGTATGGGTCGAAAATTTTCGACCCATACGGGAACGGTCAATAGCCGGGAGATGTCTCCACTACGCACACTTTGCGTGCTCCGGTCGACATGACGGCGAGAGGCGAAGCGTAAAACACCATGAGCGTAGCGAATACGTTATCGCAGGAAAACGTTGCACGGGTGCAACATTTTTTCCTGCAAAGAGTTTTTTTGAATACTTTTTTTGCTCTCAAAAAAAGTATTGAAGAAAAGTTCAAAAAAATTTCGTATCTTTGCACATTGAAACATGAAAATCGCATTCAAAAAATATCATTGTTTAGGTCGTGATTTTATCCTTTTGGATAATCGTGATGGGGCTTTTGACGGTTTGCAGCATACTGAAATCGCACGGCTTTGTGCTCGGCGATTCGGTATTGGAGCATCGGGCGTTTTGCGATTGGATCAAGCGTCCAAAACATTAATCCGAATAAAAGCGTTTAATTTCAATGGTGGTTTGGCGGAATCCAATGCTGTGGATACCGCTTGTGCTATGGCTTTTGCCAAAGATTTAGGGTTAGTTACGACATCAATTCATATCGACATCAACGAGCAAATCCTTTGCTGTACGCCTGTTTCAAGCCATGAAACGATGCAGGTTGTCAACATTCGAATTTTAGATCCGATTTCGATCAAAAAAATGTTTCAAAGTTTTGTGATGGAGTTGGAATCGAAATTTTGTATGGTTCCGGTGGACGATGTGAGCAATACGGACGTGCTTGAAAAAGGTCGTGAAATCTCGTACAGTAAACGTTTTCCGAAAGGTGCGAATGTTGCGTTTTATCAGCCGAATCAAGGATTTTTGGAAGTTCGGCATTACGAACATCAATCCGATCAAGAAACCTATACCAACGGATTTTGCGTGGTTGGTGCGGCGTTGAGCCATGCTCATAACAATCCGAACGACAAAAATTGTTTGGTTCGAACGAAAGGTGGAGAAATGCAAGTGTCGTTTGTTCGTTCGGAAGAAGCGTTTTATAATATAGAATTACAAGTTTTAGTGAATGTTGTGTATGACGGAACGACCCTTTGATATTATTCTTAAAGCCTTAGAGCCATCGGATGTTTCCACGTTGTTGAAATGGGAAAACAATTCGGAAATTTGGCATATTAGTGAAACCGTCGAACCGCTTTCCAAGTATAAATTAGACACGTATATCAAACAAACGTTGACGTTTGATGTGTTCGGGCTTCGTCAGCAAAGACTGATGATTCACAGGATTCTCAATTCGGATTTGGATTTAACGGAACCTATCGGAACGATTGATTTGTTTGAATTTGATCCGATAAATAAACATGCGGGAATCGGTATCATGTTGCTGAAAGAGCACCAAAATCAAGGTATAGGGAAGATTGCACTTGATCAATTTTTGACGTATTGTTTTGAAAAATTGCATTTGCATTCGGTGTATGCCAACGTTTCGGAAACCAATACGGACAGTATAAAATTCTTTGAAAGCTGCGGTTTTACAAGGGTTGCGGAATACAAGGAATTTCTTTATGAGAACAATCAGTATGTATCACAAATAACATTTCAATATGTCGACAATTCGCGTTAGATTCGCTCCAAGTCCTACGGGACCGCTTCACATCGGCGGTGTTCGCACCGCACTTTACAACTATTTTTTTGCAAAAAAACACGGAGGACAATTTGTGCTTCGCATTGAGGATACGGACAGTTCGCGGTTTGTGCCGGGTGCTGAAGAGTATATTGTTGAGGCATTCAAATGGCTCGGCATTCAATTTGATGAAGGTCCTCATGTTGGCGGAAACTACGGTCCTTACAGGCAATCCGAACGAAAAGAGATGTATCGAAAATATGTTGACGAACTTTTAGCACAAGGTTTGGCGTATTATGCATTCGACACTCCCGAAGAATTGGCGGCGATGCGTACACGTTTGGAAACCGAGAAAGCCCCGAGTTTACAGTATGATGCGAGCACTCGCATGACCATGAGAAATTCGTTGACGATGTCTCGCGATGAAGTGAAATATCGGTTGAGAGGCGGTGAACAATATGTGGTGCGAATCAAAATTGAACCGAATGAAACGATTGTTGTTCAGGATTTGATTCGTGGCGAAGTGGCTGTAAATTCAAGCCTTTTGGACGATAAGGTGCTTTGGAAATCGAGCGATGGTTTGCCGACTTATCATTTGGCGAATATCGTTGACGATCATAAAATGAAAATCACTCATGTGATTCGTGGCGAAGAATGGTTGCCCTCTGCACCGCTCCACGTCTTGCTTTACCGCTATTTGGGTTGGGAAAATACCATGCCAAAATTTTCACATTTGCCACTTTTGTTGAAACCGGACGGTAATGGAAAATTGAGCAAACGAGATGGTGACAAACTCGGATTCCCTGTATTTCCGCTGGAATGGACGGATCCGAAAACCTTAGAAATTTCGACAGGATTTCGCGAAATGGGTTATTTTTCAGATGCAACGATTAACATTCTTGCACTTTTAGGTTGGAACGATGGAACAGAACAAGAAATTTTTTCGATAGACGACTTGATTTCGAAATTCTCTCTCGACCGTGTGAGTAAGCATGGAGCAAGGTTTGATGTGCAAAAAGCAGCATGGTTTAATCATCAATATCTGATGAAAAAAAGTAATGAAGTGTTGACCGATTTGTTTATTCCTTTCATGCATGCGAATGCCGTTGTGCCGATTTTTGAGAGAAAAGTTTTAGAAAAAATCGTTGGCTTGGTTAAAGAACGTGTGAATTTTGTTCATGAAATTTGGAGTCAATCGCATTTCTTTTTTGTTGCTCCAACATCTTACGACGAAACGGTTGTCAAAAAACGTTGGACGCCGGAAACGCCCGAAATACTTGGGAAATTCGCAGAAGTATTGGAAAAAGAATCCGATTTTTCATCAGAACATTTGGAACAATTTATGGCGAATTTCATCAAATCCAACAACTATAATATGGGGCAAGTGATGAATTGTTTGCGATTGTGTTTGGTTGGTGAAGCAAAGGGAGCACATCTCAACGACATTATGGCGATTATTGGAAAAGATGAGAGTTTACGGCGCATACAAACTGCGATTATTAAAATTGGAGGATAGTTAGGTTTTTTCAATTTTTTTTCGTATCTTTGCATCCGAAAAAAAAAATTATCAACCCATAAAAAAATTATCAACATGGTAAAAGTAGCAATCAACGGTTTTGGTCGTATCGGACGTATCACCTACCGTAATCTCTTAGAGAAACAAGGCGTTGAGATTGTAGCAATCAACGATCTTACAGATGCCAAAACATTGGCACATTTGTTCAAATACGACTCGGTTCACGGAAAATTTCCGGGCACGGTGAGTGTAGACGGCGACAAAATCGTTATCAACGGCAAAGCGATTAAAATTTATGCAGAAAAAGATCCTGAAAATTTGCCTTGGAAAGATCTTGGTGTGGACATCGTTATCGAGGCTACGGGCGTATTCCGTAATCGTGAAAAGATGGGTAAACATATCAAAGCCGGTGCGAAAAAAGTTATTTTGACGGTTCCTGCCGACAAGGCTGAAGACGTTGATGCGACAGTAGTTTTGGGCGTTAACGACCACGTGATTACGAAAGATTTACAATTCATTTCGAATGCCTCTTGCACCACAAATTGTCTGGCTCCGTTTGCCAAAGTTTTGAACGATAACTTCGGTATTAAACGCGGTTTGATGAACACCATTCACTCGTATACCAACGACCAAATTATTTTAGATGCTCCACATAAAGACCTCCGTCGTGCTCGTGCTGCAGCGGTTTCCATCATTCCAACCAGCACCGGTGCTGCGAAAGCCGTAGGTTTGGTGATTCCCGAATTGAAAGGAAAAATGGACGGTTTTGCGATGCGTGTTCCGACTCCGGACGGCTCTGTTGTAGATTTGACGTGCGAATTGAACAAACCCGCTACTGCTGAGGAAATCAATGCTGCATTCAAAGAGGCTGCAAATGGTCCAATGAAAGGCATTTTGGAGTATTGCGAAGATCCAATCGTAAGTATTGATATCGTTGGAAATCCGCATTCATCTATTGTTGATGCAGGTTTGACCAAAGTGATGGACGGTAATTTTGTGAAAATTGTAGCTTGGTACGACAACGAAGCCGGCTATTCACACCGCGTTGCGGATTTGGTGGAAAAATTAGCATAATCCAAATTTATTCCGTAGAGACGCAGCACACTGCGTCTCTACGTTTTTTTTATGTCTCTATTAAACAACATATCCTACCCGCAGGATTTACAAAATTTGCAGAAAAATCAACTGCCACAGGTTTGTAATGAGTTGCGAAATTTTATCATTGAGGCTGTGGCAAGCAATCCCGGACATTTAGGTTCGAGTCTCGGAGTTGTAGAATTGACGGTGGCTTTGCACTATGTGTTCAATACGCCTGACGACAAAATTATTTGGGACGTCGGACATCAAGCCTATCCGCATAAAATTTTGACGGGACGAAAAGAAACATTTCATAGCAATCGGAAATACAAGGGAATTAGCGGGTTTCCGAAGATGAGTGAAAGTGAATTTGATGCATTCGGAACAGGACATTCGTCAACGTCTATTTCTGCAACGCTTGGAATGGCGGTGGCTTCAGCACTTCAAAGCGAAACCAATCGACAGCATATTGCTGTAATCGGTGATGGTTCGCTCACCGGCGGAATGTCGTTCGAAGCCTTGAATCATGCGGGAGTTGAGAAAAGTAATATCTTGGTTATTGTCAATGATAACGGCATTGCGATTGATAAAAATGTGGGTGGATTGAGTAAGTATTTTACCCAAATTACAAGTTCGAAAACCTATAACCGAGCACGAAATCGTATTTGGAATTTGTTGGGTGGAAATAGCGGAGGACATCAAAAATCCAGAAGTTATTTGCGACGTTTTTTTGCGGCTATAAAGGCTTTGATTTTCAGACAGGGCAACGTTTTCGAGGATTTGGGATTTCGATATTTCGGTCCGATTGACGGACATGATGTGGAAAATTTGGTCAAAACGTTGAACGATTTGAAAGCGATTAACGGTCCGAAAGTTTTGCACATTGCCACTCAAAAAGGGAAAGGCTTGGCACAAGCCAAAGACGATCCTACGCAATATCATTTTTTCGGTGCAGAACTTCCCAAACCTACCGAACCGCCGAAGTTTCAGGACGTGTTCGGAAAAACACTTGTGGAATTAGCCGAAAAAAATCCCAAAATTGTGGGCATTAGCCCTGCGATGTTGACCGGTTGTTCGATGACGTTTTTGCAAGAAAAATTTCCGGAACGCACGTTCGATGTGGGCATCGCAGAACAGCATGCCGTAACGTTTTCGGCGGGTTTGGCAGCACAAGGTTTGATTCCGTTTTGCAATATCTATTCGTCGTTTATGCAGCGAGCGTTAGACCAAGTTATTCATGATGTGGCGTTACAAAATTTGCCCGTGATTTTTTGTTTGGATCGAGCCGGTTTGGTTGGTGAAGACGGTGCAACACATCACGGATTCTTTGATTTGGCACTGTTTCGGAATATTCCGAATGTGATTATTTCTGCTCCGTTGAATGAAATTGATTTGCGGAATTTAATGTTCACGGCACAAAATACCAAGCAACCTTTTGTAATCCGCTATCCACGCGGAAAAGGAACGATTGCGGATTGGAAAAAGCCGATGCAAGAAATTGAAATTGGCAAAGGAATTTGTTTGAAACAAGGTGAAAAAATTGCTGTGATTTCAATTGGAACGATTGGACGGAATGCGTTGAAAGCGGCGGAAAAAGTGAATGTATCGGTTTACGATATGCGATTTTTGAGTCCATTGGACGAAACGTTATTGCACGAAATTTTCAAAACACATGAACGCATCATAACGCTCGAAGACGGCGTAATTGAAGGGGGTTTGGGAAGTGCTGTCATGGAATTTGCAGTGAGAAATAAGTATCATGTTCCCATTGAATGTTTAGGGATTCCCAAACGTTTTGTGGAGCAGGGAACCATTGAAGAATTGCAGAAAGAGTGCGGGTTTGATGCAGATTCAATCGTTGAAAAATTGAAAATTTAATTGTGCCAAATATAATCGCTATTGGCATCTTGTCGAATTTTGTCGTTGTCCAAAAGCCATTGTAAAAACAACACTGTTTTTCGTTCGCTAAATAAGGTTAACGCTTCTTGAATTTCCTCTAATGGCGTGGGTTTCCACTGTAATAAAGGTTTGATAATTTCTATCATGCGATCAAATTCCACATCGCTTAATTCGGCTTTATTTCGTTCGATACAATAGTCGCAACGACCGCAACGTTTGCTGTGCGATTCGCCGAAATAGGTTAGCAGCAATTGACTTCGACAGCGATTTGTGCTTTCGGCATAATTCAAAACAGCGTCCAAACGCTCACGGGCAGCGGTTTTCCGCTTGCGATAAACATTGGGGTCAAGTTGTATGTTTGAAGTTTTTTGCCGTTCATGAACAAATCGAACTTGCGGTTTGTTCGGTGTTGGAATATATTCCAGAATCTCCCATTTCATTAGATTTTGCAGGGCAAGCGAGACTTGTTCTTCCGTTGTTTTCATACGTCGTGCCAAGTCGCGTTCGTTGATTTTTACAAAGTCTGTAAACAAGCCACCATACGACCGCAGTAGGGTTTCCACGAACGGTCCGTACTTTTCATTCTTGACTTGAAACTCGTACAAATAATTTCTATCGGCACGGAGCCAAATTTTTGAAGGCACATTCAAATCTTCGGTAAAGGCGATTAATCCTTGCCGTTCGAGCAATCGTAATGCATGATAAGTTGGCGTGAGAGGGAAGTTGTAACTTTGTGAAAACTCCGATAAATCAAAATCGAAACTTGCTCCAATCCCGCTGCCGACGGGGATTTTACAATAGTCGCCCAATTTATTGTAAACCGATTTGATAAACGAAACTTCGGGATATGTCTTGACAAAATCGTCCTCTAATTTTTGCTTGTCAAGGTTTGAAAAAAGCACAATTGCATGAGCGCGTTGCCCATCACGTCCACCACGTCCTGCCTCTTGGAAGTAGGCTTCCAGCGAATCGGGCAAATCCAAATGTACTACAAATCGGCAATTCGGTTTATCGATACCCATGCCAAACGCATTGGTTGCAACGATGATAGGCGTGCGATCTGCAATCCAATCGGCTTGTCGAACATTTCGCACGGCAGTGTCTAATCCAGCGTGGTAACACGCCGCTCGAAAGCCTTGTGAATTCAGGTAATCCGCTATTTCTTGTGTTTTTTTTCGATTGCGAACATACACCACGCCCGCACCATTCACTTTTTGAATAATTCGAACCAAACGACCCAACTTATCCTCCTCGTGAAACACGTAATACGTGAGGTTTTCCCGTGCAAAACTTTTTTGAAAAACACAAGGTTTTCGAAAGGCTAATTTATCTTGAATATCGATCACGACAGAAGGAGTCGCAGTCGCTGTGAGAGCGATAACCGGAATGTTTGGCAACAAATCTCGAATTTTGGCAATTTTCAAATACGGCGGACGAAAATCGTAGCCCCATTGCGACACACAATGTGCCTCATCAATCGCCAACAAACTAATTTTCATCAAGGGTAGGTTCGCCAAAAAGGCTTGTGTTTCTAAGCGTTCGGGCGACACGTACAAAAATTTCAACTGACCCGTAATGGCTTTATTCATCACCAATTCCGTTTCGAATTTATTCATATCCGAAATAATCGTTGCTGCCGGAATACCGCGTTTTTCAAGGTTATCGACCTGATCTTTCATCAACGCAATGAGCGGAGAAATCACCAATGTCAAGCCATCTAACGCCAGTCCGGGCACTTGAAAACAAATCGATTTTCCGCCACCGGTCGGTAACAAGGCAAGCGTGTCATTTCCTTTGAGAACCGACAAAATAATATCTTCCTGCATCTCGCGAAAACGCGGATGTCCCCAATATCTGAGCAATATATCGCGAACGGCGACACTCTCTGCGGAATTGAATTCTTGTTGCATGGAACACAATTATTTTTGCAAAGTTACAAAAAAAAACTCAAAGAAAAAACTTAAAAAGTGTTAAATCTTTGCCTAATGTCTTAATACTTTTTTGTTTTCTCAGAAAAAAGTCGTATCTTTGCAAAAAAATATGTCACATGCGACAACGAATTTACATAGACACCTCCGTTATCGGTGGCTACTACGACGCAGGGTTTGAGGAAGCAACCAAACGACTCTTTGAACGCATCGCCAACAAGGAATTTGAGGTGTACGTTTCGGAAATAAACGAAACAGAACTGATCAACGCACCACAGCGGGTTAAAGATGTGAAAAATTTGATACCTGCCGAATGTTACCACTACATTGTAATAACCGATGAAATCGAAACATTATGCAAGAGTTATATTTCCGAAAACGTACTTGGCAAAGCCAGTGAAAACGACGCCTATCACATCGCATTGGCTTCTGCAAACAGAATAGATTGCTTGATTAGCTGGAACTTCAAACACATTGTAAATTACGACAAAATCAGAATGTTTAATGCTGTCAATATGCGTTTAGGTTATCCGCTAATAAATATACGCTCACCATTAGAATTTATAAAGACATGAAAACAGAATTCAAAACAGAGGAAAAAGCGTTTGACACAGTCGCCTTTTTCCGTTCCGTGAAAGAAAGGATGGCAAAAGCCACCGAAGGTATGACATTGCCGGAAAAGCAAGACTATTGGCGGCTCATGCGCGAAGGCAAAGTCAAATTAGCATAGGCTCGACCAAACCAAATACCAAAATGCAACTACATTTCCAAATATCACCCACCACACCACCTATCAAAGGGCGGTTGGGTGGCTATAGTTACCCCCCCCCCCCATTGATAATCAATTAGTTACATTCTTTTCAC
>WRKV01000064.1 GCA_009777915.1 Bacteroidales bacterium
TTTGTTTTTCCCCCGTAGGGAAACCAAAACAAAATCCCCCGCAAAAACACCCCAGGGATACCCCCAAAACCAATTTATCTTACCCGGGCCCCCCTTTAAAAAAAAGAGTTTTTACCCCCAAGGGTTTTCCCCCCCCCCCCCCAACAGGCTGCAAATCAGTAGTTTACCCATTTTTTAATAAAATACAACCGTATCGGACCGTGTTTCGATGCGGTTTTTTTTATTTAATTAATTCGATCGTCAAAAACAAGCGATATAAACAAAACAAATTATTAACAAAAAAAAACAAATTATTATGAACAAAAAAATTTGCGCAATTTTAATTGCAGCCGTTTTCACGGCAAGTGTACAAGCTCAGTTCTCTATCGGTGCTCGAGCAGGTTTTAATCTAACCAACTTTTCCGAAAAGGGTTACGACGGTAAGGCATTAGACAAAGAAGATAAGTCTAGTTTCAAACCCGGTTTTCAAGTCGGTATCGTTGGTGACTACGCGATTAGCGAAGCATTCTCCATCCAGCCGGGGCTTATCTTTGCTCAGCAAGGTGCTACTATGTGGAAAGATGATGATAGCGATGCTAAAATGGCGATGAACCTAAACTATCTTCAAATTCCTATCAACGCACAGTACAAGTTGAATTTTGGAAGTGCCTCTCTTTTGCTTCAAGCAGGTCCTTATGTAGGTTTTGGTATTGGCGGAAGGATGAATTTTTGGGGTGAAGACGGGAAAAAAATCTCTGATAACGACCTTAATGAAGGCGACGGTGAGAAAGATTGGTTTAAAATTAAATTCGGAAGCGACAAGGAAAAACATGATCTAAAAGGGCTGGATTTCGGAGTTGGTCTCGGACTTGGCGTGCAGTTTGGTGCTATTCAAGTTGGGGTTGGTTACAATCTCGGCTTGATGAATCTCGAGCACAAGTGGGACGACGATTATAAAGGTTCTACTAAAAACAATGGTTTGACGTTTACGTTAACGTACCTGTTCGGTGGTGGCGATAAATACTAAGACTTTTGTTGACCTCTAAAAAACGACGAAAGCTTGCTTTCGTCGTTTTTTTTAATATAAATTCGCCGATATTCATTTTTTTTTCGTATCTTTGCAAGTTTAATTGATAAGACATGAAAAACGACAGCATTGCCTTAAAATACAGTCCGCAAGATATCGAGGATAAATGGTATCAACATTGGTTGGATCAAAATTATTTTCATTCCGAGCCGGATAACCGAGAACCGTATTGCGTGGTCATCCCTCCGCCCAACGTGACGGGCGTGCTGCACATGGGACACATGCTCAACAACACGATTCAAGATGTGTTGGTTCGTCGTGCACGAATGCAAGGCAAAAATGCGTGCTGGGTGCCGGGAACAGACCATGCCTCAATCGCTACGGAAGCTAAGGTTGTAGCAAAATTGAAAGAGGAAGGTATCGACAAAAAAGATTTGTCGCGTGAGGAATTTTTGAAACATGCTTGGCTTTGGAAAGAAAAACACGGCGGAATTATTCTCGAACAACTCAAAAAACTCGGTGCTTCCTGCGATTGGAAACGCACCAAATTCACGATGGACGAGGATTTGTACGAATCCGTGATTGATGTGTTTATCGACCTTTACAACAAAGGTTTGATTTATCGCGGCGTTCGAATGGTGAATTGGGACCCGTCTGCATTGACCGCCGTTTCTGACGAAGAGGTGATTCACAAAGAAATTCAAAGCAAACTTTATTACTTAAATTATCCGATTGTCGGCGAAAAAAATCAATTTGTAACCATCGCAACCACGCGTCCGGAGACGATTTTGGGCGATACTGCCGTATGTTGTCATCCCGATGATGAACGCTTTTTACACCTCAAAGGAAAGTCGGTTATCATTCCCCTCGTGAATCGCGAAGTTCCCATTATTTTTGATGAATATGTCGATAGAGAATTTGGTACGGGTTGTCTGAAAATCACGCCGGCACACGATATCAACGATTATCATATCGGCATCAAACACAAATTGCCGAGCATTGATATTTTCAACGATAACGGAACAATCAACGAAAAAGTGGGTTTGTATGTTGGAAAAGATCGTTTCGATGTTCGCAAAGAAATCGTCAAAGACCTTGAAAAATCAGGCAATTTAGCGAAAATTGAGGATTACACCAATAAGGTGGGTTTTTCTGAACGCACGAATGCGGTTATTGAACCGAAATTGTCTTTGCAATGGTTTTTGAATATGCAAGACATTGCGAAACCCGCTCTGGACGTGGTGATGAACGATACCATTCAGTTTCATCCGGCAAAATTCAAAAACACCTATCGCCACTGGATGGAGAATGTGAAAGATTGGTGCATCTCGCGGCAATTATGGTGGGGACAGAGGATTCCGGCGTATTATGGGGCGAATGGGGAGGTTGTTGTCGCTAAGAATAAAGAGGAGGCGTTTGAAAAATTACGAATTACGAATTACGATTTACGATTTGAAGACGTGAGGCAGGATGAGGATGTTTTGGACACTTGGTTTTCCTCGTGGCTATGGCCTATTTCCGTATTCGATGGTATTCGAAACCCCAATAATAACAAGGATTTGGCGTATTATTATCCGACGAATGATTTGGTTACCGCTCCCGAAATTTTGTTTTTTTGGGTTGCAAGAATGATTATCGCCGGTTTGGAATACGAGAAAAAAATTCCTTTCAAAAATGTGTATTTAACCGGAATTGTTCGCGATAAAATCGGACGGAAAATGTCGAAATCCTTAGGAAATTCGCCTGATCCGTTAGACCTAATCCAAACCTACGGTGCCGATGGTGTGCGGGTTGGTATGCTCCTGACTTCGCCTGCCGGAAATGATTTACCGTTTGACGAAGTGCTTTGCGAACAAGGTCGAAATTTTTGTAACAAAATCTGGAATGCCATGCGTTTGGTAAACGGTTGGGAGATTTCAAAAACCATCGAACAGCCCGAATATGCAAGGGTTTCCGTTGATTGGTTTCATGCAAAAATGAATGAACAAATCGCCATTATCGAAGATCATTTTGAAAAATATCGTCTCAGTGATGCTTTGATGACAACCTATAAATTGATGTGGGATAGTTTTTGTTCGTGGTATTTAGAAATGATTAAACCTGTGTATTTACAGCCTATTGATGCAATCACACATCAACAAACGGTTGAAATTTTTGAAAAATTGTTGCAGTTGTTGCATCCGTTTATGCCATTTATTACTGAGGAAATTTGGCATATTTTTGGCGATAAACAAGAGGATATCATCATCTCAAACATGCCGAAATCACAGGGGTTTGACAAGACCATCATCGACAAATTCGAAACCGCACAACACGTCATTACGGAAGTTCGAACTGTTCGAAAAGAAAAAAATATCCCTCAAAAAGAACCGTTGACCTTGTTCGTAAAGAAAAATAACGAACCGTCCGAAATCCTTTTTGATAGCGTTGTTCAAAAGATTTGTAATCTCGAAAAATTAGACTATGTTTCTGAAAAATTAGAAAACGCAGCCTCTTTCATTGTCAAGTCAACCGAGTTTTTTATTCCTCTCAACGATAAAATCGATAAAGATGCAGAAAAAACCAAACTTTTAACCGAACTCAAACAAGCCGAAAACCTGCTCCGCTCTACGCAAGCCAAACTTTCGAACGAACGTTTTGTGAGCAGTGCTCCCGAACAGGTCATCGCACTTGAACGCAAAAAACAAAGCGATGCACAACAAAAAATTGAGGTCATCACACAACAAATAAAACAATTGAGTTAATATGAAAAAAATCCATAAACTCGTCATAAAATCCTTCATCGGACCGTTGATTGTAACATTTTTTATTTCCATGTTGGTGTTGCTCATGCAATTTCTTTGGAAATACGTGGACGACTTGGTAGGCAAGGGTTTGGAGCTAACTGTCCTATTCAAATTTTTATATTACACATCGCTAACTTTAGTGCCTTTAGCGTTGCCGATAACCGTACTTTTAGCCTCATTGATGACCCTTGGAAACATGGGCGAACGCTACGAATTAGTTGCTATCAAAGCCGCCGGAATTTCGTTACAAAAATTAATGCGTCCACTGTTTGTGTTTACCATGGGCATTGCATTAGTTGCGTTTTTATTTTCAAACAATGTGTATCCCTACGCATTCCTAAAATATCGAACCTTACTTCACGATATTCAAATGAAAAAACCGGCATTGAATATCTCGGAAGGCGAGTATTACAAGCGTATTGACGGTTATGTGATTCGTTTTGATAAAAAAGAACGCGATGGACAAACCATACACGGCATACAAATTTACGATCATACCGAGAACATTGGAAACGTCCGGCTAACAACGGCAAAATCCGGATTGATGCAAGCCACAGACGACGGAAAATGGCTACAATTCACACTTTTCGATGGCTATTCTTACGCCGAAGATGTGAAAGAGTGGCAAAATCGCCATACTCGCCCGTTTTCAAGAGCCAAGTTTGGCGAACAAGTCATCAAATTCGACTTGTCGTCGTTTGAAATGGGCGAAACCGACGAGAGTTTGTTCAAAAATCATGAGAAAGGCAAACGCTTGTCAGACCTGCAAAGTACGATTGATACGTTGACCATGCAATACGCTGATCGAACGCAAGATATCACCAAAGCGATTCTGTCTCGATACCATTTTTATCAAACATTTTACGACGATTCTCTGAACGTTGAAAATATAAATATATCGAATTTGTCTGCCGATCCATTGAACGAACATTCCTCGAATGCAGCGACAAGTCAAGTAAATTCAACGCTTACAGACGTGCAATACTATTCCATGGATTTGCAAAATCGCGAAAAATTTCTTAAAGATTACGAAATAGAATGGCATCGAAAATTCACCTATCCGTTTGCTTGTTTGCTTTTGTTTTTAGTAGGTGCACCGCTCGGAGCCATCATTCGGCGTGGTGGTTTGGGTATGCCTGTTGTCATGGCGGTTCTCATTTTCATCGCCTATTTTGCGGCGTCCATCATTGGTGAAAAATCTGTGCTAACCACAAGTTTGTTGTCTTGGAGAGGGATGTGGATGTCGTCGTTTATTTTCTTGCCGATCGGTTTATTTTTATTAATAAAAGCCACGTCAGACGCTGCTTTCCTTGATGCAGATGTGTGGAAACGAAAGTTGAAAATCACTAAATAACCCATGAATAATAATTTGGTGTCAATCATTATGCCTTGTTACAATGCGGGGCTGTATATTGCTGAAGCGATTGATTCCGTAGTAACACAGACGTATGCCGATTGGGAATTAATCGTTGTTGATGATGGTTCGACGGATAATTCTGTTGAAATAATTCGTTCGTATGGTGAAAAAGATCAACGCATTCATTACTATCAAACAGAGGCTCCAACAGGCAGTCCGGTGATTCCAAGAAATATCGCTATCGAAAAAGCAAAGGGGCGATTTATTGCTTTTTTAGATAGTGATGATATTTGGTTGCCGACCAAATTAGAACAACAAATTAAACTGTTTTCCGATGAAAAAATCGCCGTTGTTTTTTCCAATCACGAAAAAATAAATGAAGTCGGCGTGCGAAAAAATCGATGGGTTGTAGCACCGGAAACAGCCACCTATCAAGAACTTTTGAAAGAAAATATCATCAGAAATTCTGCCGGTGTATATGATACGAAAAAAGTGGGAAAAGTTTTTTTGCAAAATATCAATTACGAAGATTTTGTGTTGTGGTTGGAAATTTTGAAAAAAGGCTATATGGCAAAAAACACCAACACGTTGGAAGTCTTGTATCGCATCAGAAAAAACTCGATTTCGGGAAATAAAATTCGTGCTGCAAAATGGACGTGGAACATTTATCGCAATGTCGAAAAACTAAGTTTGCCAAAATGTTGCTATTATTTTCTGTTTTACGCTGTGCGTACAAGTCTGAAATTTTTGAAATAATTTGATGGATTAAACACTCTGAATACCTTGTAAAATGAACCTTTTCGAAAACCCCAAACTACGCATCGAACAACTCTCGGAGAGTTTGAATCAGCACAATTACGATTATTATGTGTTGGACAAACCCACGATTTCCGATTTCGAATTTGATGCACTTTTGCAAGAATTGACTTTGCTCGAAAAGGCTTATCCCGACTGCGTTTTGCCAAATTCGCCAACACAACGTGTGGGTGGTGAAATCACGAAAATGTTCAAGTCGGTCGAGCATCGCTATCCTATGCTTTCTCTCGGAAACACTTACTCTTTCGAGGATTTGAAAGATTTCGACGAACGTATTAAAAAATTAGTTTCACGAGATTTTTCGTATATTTGCGAACTGAAATACGACGGTGTTGCTATCGGCTTACGTTACGAAAACGGGCTTTTGACGCAGGCTGTAACACGCGGCGATGGCATCAAAGGCGATGATGTAACCACCAATGTGAAGACCATTCAAACCATTCCTTTGAAATTAAACGGCAACGATTTTCCTGCTGATTTTGAAATTCGCGGGGAAATTATCATGTCGCACAAATCATTCGAAAGCCTTAATAAATCAAGGGAAGAAGACGGCGATGATCTTTTTGCCAATCCGAGAAATGCTGCGTCCGGAAGTTTGAAATTACAAGATTCGCGAGAAGTTGCCAAACGAAAATTGGATTGTTTTCTCTACTTTTTATTAGGCAACGAATGGGTAGAAAACACACACGAAGAACGTCTGAACAAAGCCCAAGATATGGGTTTCAACACCGGACACTTTTTTCAAAAATGCGAAAATCTCAACGATGTTTTTGATTTTATCAACAAATGGGATGAGCAACGAAAAAAATTGCCGTTCGATATTGATGGAGTCGTGATTAAAGTCAACGAAATCAAACTTTGGGAAACGCTTGGATATACAGCAAAATCGCCACGTTGGGCGATTTCGTATAAATTCAAAGCCGAACGTGTGGAAACCAAATTGCAATCGGTTTCGTATCAAGTCGGTCGCACCGGAAGTATCACTCCGGTTGCCAATTTAGCACCGGTCAAATTAGCCGGAACCACTGTGAAACGGGCAAGTTTGCACAATGCCGACGTGATGGAAAAATTGGATCTCTGCGAATTCGATACGGTTTTTGTGGAAAAAGGCGGCGAAATTATTCCTAAAATTGTCGGCATAAATCAAGAAAAACGCGATATGTTTGCCCAAAAAATTCACTTCATTACGAATTGCCCACAATGTCAAACACCATTGATTAGAACAGACGGAGAAGCCAATCATTACTGCCCAAACGAGGATTATTGTCCGCCTCAAATTAAAGGGAAAATAGAGCATTTTATCAGTCGAAAAGCCATGAATTTAGATAGCCTCGGCGAAGGAAAAATCGAAATGCTTTATGACAATGGATTAATCAAAAATGTGGCAGATTTATTCGATTTAAATTCCGATCAATTATTCGGATTGGAAAAAATAATGATTGGCGAAGAGGGAAAAAGTAAAATCGTTTCTTTTCGAGAAAAATCCGTTGAAAATATCTTGAATGCTCTGGAACGTGCGAAAACAGTGCCTTTTGAAAGAGTGTTGTATGCACTCGGCATTCGATTTGTGGGCGAAACCGTTGCAAAAAAATTAGCCAAACATTTCAAAACGATTCAAAATCTTTCCAAAGCAACCCTCAACGAATTGCTCGAAGTGGACGAAATTGGTGAAAAAATTGCCGAAAGTGTTTTGTTATATTTTTCCAAATCTGATCATTTGGAACTCATCGAAAGGCTTGCCAATAAAGGGTTACAGCTCGAAGTTCACGAAGATCTACTAACTCCGAAATCAACGATTTTAGAAGGAAAAACTTTTGTGGTTAGTGGTGTTTTTTCAAAGCCGAGAGACGAAATCAAGGCATTGGTTGAACAGCATAGCGGCAAAAATACGTCAAGCATTTCCGCACAAACGTCCTATCTTTTGGCAGGCGATAAAATGGGTCCCGAAAAGTTGAAAAAAGCCGAACGTCTAAAGATTCCGATTATTTCCGAAACAGAACTTTTGGCGATGATTACACCATCCGTTTAATCAATCGTAATTGATGACTGTACGTGCCGGTGGTTTCGTTAAAAATACCTTGATGATCGATTTTATCCATGCGAACTTCTCCGCTGGCATGAATGATTTGTCCGTTTCCGACATATATTCCGACGTGTGTAATCAAACCTTCGGCATTGTCGAAAAACAATAAATCTCCCGATTTTGCCTCTGCAATAAAATTCACAACATGTCCCAATTCCGCTTGCTGTGCGGCATCGCGAGGAAGTGTGTATCCACACATTCGAAACACATTTTGTGCAAGTCCCGAACAATCCATTCCAAACGGCGAACGTCCTCCCCAAAGATATGGCGATTTCATATATTTCAACGCCCAAAAACTTAGGCGTTCGGGCGTTTGCGACGAACACGAATAATGTTCTCCTCCATCAAATGTCCATGTTTCAGTACCAATCTTAAATTTTCCATTTTCAAACAAAGGGAGCGAACACCCTAAAAACACAGGTGTTTCAGCGTTTTCAGAACGAACAAATGCAACCGGAGCATTCACAAAAGTTTTGGTCGGTTGATCGAGAATTTGTTTATACGTTTTTTCGTCAATTAAACGCACTTGTTTTTTATCAATCCAACCTTCATAATGGTCAAACTGTACACGAATTTTATACCAATCCTGATACTGATCTTCAATCAAACACAATTCGCCAAACAGCAACTGCGTTACCATTTCCGAGCGGTGCGAAATCGTTTCCCTGACAGGGACAACGCTTAATATACAAATAGCATGTGTCATATTTTTTTGAA
The DNA here is from genome assembly GCA_009777915.1 of Bacteroidales bacterium. Lineage (GTDB taxonomy): Bacteria > Bacteroidota > Bacteroidia > Bacteroidales > P3 > WRKV01. The sequence goes on from WRKV01000064.1 coordinate 8,766, forward strand.
AAAAAAGTTCGCCAATTAAATAGCGAACTTTTTAGAGGGCTTTTAGATGATTTTATCCTGATAATGTAAATCTAATTGGCATCATAAATTGCACACGAACGGCTCTTCCGCGTTGTTTTCCGGGAACCCATCTCGGCATATTTTGCACAACACGAATTGCTTCTTCGTCGCAACCACCGCCGATTCCACGAACAATTTTAACATCGGTAATACTTCCATCACGCTCAACAACGAACGTGATAAAAATAGTTCCTTGAATGCCGGATTCGCGAGCAATAGCGGGGTATCTGATGTTATCACGCAAAAATCTCATACGTTCTTCTTCACCACCCGGATAGCCCGGAGCGTCTTCCACAACTTGAAAAATCACGTGTTCTTCTTCCTCATCTTCCGCCTCAATCACGGGGGCGATGTACACTTCGATTGCCGTTCGTTCGTCGGCTTCAGCGTTGATCTCAACTTCATTTTCGATCACCTTGTCGTCGGCAACGATTTCCAATTCTGTGGTGATTTCCTGTGGAGGTGGAGGTGGAGGTGGAGGTGGGGGCGTTTCGGTGTTAATGACGATGTCCTCTTCCATTTCCACAACCGCTCTGCTGTCTACAACCAACACGACATCGTAAGTTTTCCACTCAAAAGCGAGGAGTATCACGCCAAGCGTGAACACCAATCCAATTTGCAAAAACAAACCTTTTTTGTTTTCGAGGTCGGCTTTTTCGGTTTTTCTCTTTTCCATGACGATTAATTTTTAATACGAAAGCACACTCTTTCGTGCCCCAAAGTTAGTGATTTTTTTTGAAACAACCAAATTTTTTGTGAAAAATTTTTTGTTTGTTTATTTATTTTATTGAAAATCAATTACAAACAAGATTGCACATATTGCCCTAAAATGTCGATTGCGACCTGATTTTGCCCACCTTCCGGAATAATGATATCGGCAAAACGCTTGCTGGGTTCGATGAATTGAGCGTGCATAAGTTTAACTTTCTTTTCGTAATGTTCCATTGCTTCGGGAAACGTTCGTCCGCGTTCTTGCGTGTCGCGTCGCATGATTCGCATCACTCGATCGTCAGCCTCAGCGTCCACAAAAACCTTGATGTCCATACGTTTCAAAAGTTCGGGTTGTGTAAAAATCAAGATGCCTTCAACGATAATGACTTTTTGTGGGTGAATGGTTGTGGTTTCTTTTTGTCGACTTGTTGTAACGTAGTCGTAGTGCGGCATTTCGATAGGTTTATTGGATTTTAATTCGTCCAAATGTTTGACCAATAAATCGAATTCGATAGCATCCGGGTGGTCGAAATTATGCCGCTTGATGTCGTCCGGCGTAAAGTGTCCGGTGTCCTTGTAATACGCATCTTGCGAGACGATTGCTACACTTCCTTTCGGAAATTTTTTGATGATTTTTTTTACGACGGTGGTCTTTCCGGAGCCCGAACCGCCTGCGATACCGATGATTATCATGATTTTTTTAATTTTATTTTTTCATTTTCAAATTCCAAATAACTGTTGTAATTCAACCAATCGCCGGTGTTGAAATATGTAGATGTTTCAGAGATTTCAAACTCTTGCGGCAAGTGGCGATGTCCGAAAATAAAATACTTTACGTCCGGATTTTTTTTCAAGTATTCTTTGGAAAAAACCAGCAACGATTCTTTTTCGTCGGATGTATAAGCAGCATCATTTTTCCCTGTTTGTGCACGACTTTTTCGCGAACAAAAAATCGCCAAACCCGTGCCAATCCAAGGATGCAAGCCAGCAAACAACCGTTGAAAAAATCGATTTCTAAATATCTTTCCGATGATTTTGTAATACAAATTATCATAACCCAAACCATCGCCATGACCAATAAAACAAAGGCTTTCGTTGATTTTGAACAGTTGTGGTTTGTGATAAATTTGGATACCGATTTCTTTTTCCAAATAGCCAAAAGTCCACAAATCATGGTTGCCGACCAGCATTCGCAAGTCGATTCCGTTATCCGCCATTTCGGCTAATTTTCCTAATAATCTGGTGTATCCTTTCGGAACAACCTGTTTGTATTCGAACCAAAAATCGAAAATATCTCCAAGTAAAAAAACCGTTTGTGCATCTTTCGAAATCTCGTCTAACCATTGAATAATGCGTTTTTCACGCAATCTGCTTTCTTGTTCGGTTGGTGCACCGAGATGAAAATCCGAAACGAAATAGATTTTTTTTTCAGGATTTAATGCTATGTTTTCGATGTGTGTCATTGGTTCGTTATGATTTTTTTCGATTCAGAATCGGCATCAACACCAACGACGCCAAACCGACCAAAACGATGATGATATTTTGCGATGTCCAAATCAGCCAACCAAGAGCAAAACCAACCGGTTGGGCGATTCCGTAAAGCAGTAAAGTGTTGGCGATAATCACCGGATAAAGTCCGATTCCGCCGGGTGTTACGATGATTCCTATGGTTCCGAAAACCAAACATGCTAAGCCCGAACTCAACGGCAGATTCGAGGTTTCTGCCACGGCAAAAAACACGATGTATGCCATCAAATAATAGCATAACCATAAGGCAATGGTGTAAACGATAAACATGCCGGGTTGTTTCAGATTTTTCAGTGAAATCAAGCCTTCCCACAAATGCAAAATCAATTCTTTGACTTTCAAATAAAGTTTGGTATGAGCAATTTTTTTGCGTAGAAAAAAGATAAAAAACGCAAAGGCTAAAATTCCGAAACCGGCTAAGATAACAAGTTTTTTGATGAATTCCGGATTTGTAAATTTTTCGTATAATCCGGTGAAATTTTCCATAGCATAATCCGACAAAAGCGAAAACTGTATTGCCAAAACCCAAATCAATAAAATGAAAAAACACACGGTGTCTAATAATCGTTCGGTGATAACGGTTCCGATGGTTTTGGCGGTCGGTATTTTTTCATGTTTATCCAACAGTCCGCAACGCACCACTTCGCCCAATCTTGGGAAAGCCAAATTTGCGAAATAGCCTACCATCACTGCCATTACAACGTTTTTAGGTTTCGGAAAATAATTCATGGATTCCATTTGCATTTGCCAACGTTTGGCACGAATCCAAAAACTCAAAACGCCCAGAATCAAGGCTATTCCGACTATTCCGTAATTTGCATTTCGAAAAGACGCTACCATTTGTTGACGGGATTCGGCATCCAAATCTTTGATAAACCACCATGCGATAAAAATCCCAAATCCGAGGAAAAGACCGAATTTCAAGATGTTTCGCAAAATGTGAACGTTTTTCATAACTTAAATTCAGACTTTATTATCGACCGGAAAAATAAGTGTTGGTTGATATTGTTTTGCTTTTTCAAAATCCATCGTGCAGTAGGAAACGATGATGATTAAATCGCTCACATTGGCTTGATGTGCTGCCGCACCGTTGATTCCGATGGTTTTGCTGCCACGTTTGCCTTTGATGACATAAGTGTCGAAACGCTTACCGTTCGTGATATTGTAGATATGCACACGTTCGTTTTCGATGAGATTGGCGGCATCCATTAAGTCCTCGTCAATCTCGATACTGCCGATATAGTGCAGGTTTGCGTGTGTCACGCTAACCCGATGAATTTTTGATTTTAGGAGTTCAATTTGCATAGCAGATGCAAAGATACGAAAAAAAAATGAAATGCGGTGGATTTTTTTTTCGCGGGTTTATTAACAATTTGCGAAAGTTTTCAACATTTTAACACTTTTTAACAAAAAAAATATACGAAAATCAGGGGGTCGAGCGTTATATATGGTAGGGGCGACGCATGCGTCGCCCAGTGATTAGTGAATAGTGAATAGTGAATAAAAAAATTTATTAACGAAAATCAAAAATTATGGAAACAAACAAACCAAACATTAGCGAAACACAACTACAGCGTAGTTTCATCGCCGAAATTAAACAAAAAATTCGTATGGCACAGTACGATGCACTGCAACAGGTCAATGTCAGATTGATCAGTCTGTACTGGGAAATCGGCAAATCCATTTTCGAGAAACAAGCCG
>WRKV01000065.1 GCA_009777915.1 Bacteroidales bacterium
GATGCCATCGAGCAGCGATTGCCACGGCTTATTAGCCATAGCAAAGGCTTCCAGCCGTCCCATCACGATACAGTTTGTGATGATCAAGCCCACAAATACCGAAAGTTGTTTGCTCACATCATACACAAAGGCTTTGAGAAATTGATCCACCAAAATCACCAATGCCGCGATAACCGTGAGTTGCACGATGATGCGAATACGCGGTGGAATGGTGTTTCGCAAGAGCGATATAATCAAATTCGACAGAGCGACGACTACCACAACCGAAACCGCCATCACGAATGCCGGCTCAAGTTTCACGGTTACAGCCAAAGCCGAACAAATGCCTAAAACCTGCATGGTTATTGGGTTGTTCTTGCCTATGGGTGTCAGTAGCAACTTGCGGTTTGCTGCTGAAAATAAGGGTTGTTGTTTGTCTTCCATATTAGTCTTCGGTTGTGTTTGTTGTTGTATCTTTCTTTTCGGGAGTTTCCTCTACAGGTTCCTCCTCCGCTTGAGGTTCCGGTTCTTCTTCAACGACAGGAGGTCTTGGTCTATAAACCTGTGGTGGTTCTTCCTCTTCTATGGGCTCTTCAACGATCTCTACTTCGTGTTGTGTGAGGAATTCAGCGTGTCGGACTTTGAAAAAATTGAGATAGTTTCCCAAGCATACTTTGATCATATCCGCCAAGCCGTCGGAGGTGATGGTTCCTCCGGAAACGGCGTCAACACCGTGTTCCAAAGCAATCTTACTGCTGTTGGCAATACCACCTTTCACAACTGCGATGGACACAAAATTACGGTTGTCATCGAAAATTCTTTTGCCCAAAAATTGTTTTTGAAACGCCGGATGGGCAATCTCTGCCCCCAATCCGGGAGTTTCACCTTGATGGTCGAACACCGCACCAACAACAGTGTTGAAGTCATCTTTCAATGACATATATCCCCATAGTGGTCCCCACAAACCCTTGCCCAGCATGGGTATAATGAAAATCTGTTCGTTGTTAAGTTCGCAGACAAACATCGGGAATGCAGGTTCTACGTTGGATTTTCCGGCATTCAGTTCATCTAATTTTCTGAGTTCGATTTTCAAATCCATATCAAACGCTCTGCGGTCGTCGGTGATGATATTTCCGTGGCGATCGATCAGGATCTCGGTAACGATATGCCTTTCGAAGAGTTGTTCGGCGTTTTCCTTCGTGGAAACGATGCCTGCGGAAGCCAAAATATTTTGGATTTTTTCGATTCTGACGTTACGTTCTTGAAACGGTTGCAAGAATTTCGCCGTCGTTGAAAGCAGTGCTGCAATAACAACTACAAGAATTGCTGCATAGATAAAGATGTATCGGTTGCTGAACATTGTTTTTTTGTTTTGATTTATTTTTAATTCGTAGTTTCTGTAACAAGTATTGATTGCGGGTCTGCTGTTGTGAGTTCTTTATATTGCATCATAAAATCTGTTCGTTTTTGATTTGGCACAACATTATGTTTTTCGAGCAAAAACAAATACTCACAATACCTACCATCACTATTTACCCATTCATGTGTCCATCTCATATTTCCCATAACGTTTTTTTTGTAGTCGATTTCTGTTGCTTTGAGTAGTTTTCCGTTAGAATTGAGAATGTCAAAAAGTTTTTCTTTTGTGGCTCGACCGCCTGAGCTATACGAAAGTAAAATATAATTTGCATCTGTTTGTTCAAGCATTTTTTGAATAGCTTTCATGGCTATAAAATGTCCATCATCATCTTTGCGAAACTCTTCAAAAACAGATGCAGCAACATCATCGCGAGAATCCTCACGACGATTGGCTTTGCCGAAAAGTTGCGGTTTATCGTTCAAAATAACAGTCTTCCATAAATGATAATACGAATTATATCGCACTCGACTTGGTGGCATTTTATCATTATTTGATCCATACGGTGGGTCGAAATAAGCCAAATCAAAACTATTTTGTTGAATGGTATCAAAAATATCACCTTGTACAACTTTATTTTCGCCTGTTGAAATAAATAATTTTGGCAATTTTAATACCAAATCATTGTGTGAACGTGGCGACCAGTCTGCCAAATATGCAACATAATGCCCCAAAGTACTATCAACAGAATCCAAAGCTAAAATCAAACTTGTAAGAGCCACAGATTTTGTAACTTCATTCAAATCTAATTTGTCAATCGCATCGCGAATAGCATCTAATTTTTTAGTGTTTTTCAGTTGAAATGGTCTTTTTTCTTTATTATCCAAAGTTCCTCCATAATGCTCCGAAAACCAACCTTCATAACCTTTGAGACTATTCAAATAATTCAATAATTCAAGATAATACTTCGGCTGTTCTTTATTCAATAAATAAGCCGTAGCAAGGGTTTTAGACCATTCGGAGCAGTCGCTCGAAGTTGTATCAAAGCCTAATTTTGCAAAGGCTTGACTAACTCTTGTTGATCCGGAGAATCCGTCTAACACTTTTCGAACAGGCAATTCAGAAACAATATCCAAAATATGAGGCAAAATTTTCAATTTTGAACCTGCATATTTTATTCCCTCTGTTTCCGGAGTTATAAAACGAGTGTTGCCGAATAAATCAGTGATATTGCCCATGAGTTTGTTTCAAAAAATTTATATCTTCCTGTAAAATTTTGTTAGCTTTTTGATGCCCTTTTTCTGTTGCATTCAATGCTAACGAAAAAAGTTTAACCAATGTATGATTGTGTGAATAGTCAATCCAGCCGTTTGTAAGGCTATCAAAAAACGGCAAAGCATTTTTCGTGTGCGTCCACAAACCTCGCTGAAGTGCATTTGCCGAAGCACCGCCATAACGTACTTCGCAAATGTAATTGTCGTTTCCATCAACGAACATATAAATCGGGTGTTTTCTGCCTTTTCCTTGACTTTTATTTCCAAAACTTTCGCCCGCTCCGATGTAAACTATTTTTTCGGTTTCTCGTAACGCTTTTTGTACATCAAAAATCATAATGTTACATCGCTTTGCTGTTTCATTGTAAATTAACGGCATGATATTAACTTGTAAAAAATCTGCAAATGCATCGGATGTGAAAACGTTTTCAATTTGTTTTTTATCAGTGATTATTTTTCCTTGTTTTTCTAAAAAAGGAAACATCTTTTGATTGCTGTCGGTTGAAAGTTGAAGTGGTCCGTCGCCGTACGCTTTCAAACTGACTGGAAATTTTTCTTTTGTCAACTCGTTAATGATGACAATATCTTCCTCGTGTTGTTTTGCACGAAACAAATCCTTCCCTACATGTTCACTCCGATAGTCATACATAAACTGATTGATAAATTCCGCTATGCCTATTTCTGCCAAATCGCCATGTGTCTTGTTTCCAATTAATCGCATCGTGAAAATATTACTCAGCGTATTAACAACAACACCATGATTTTTGCTAACCAAAAGCTTAAATCGTTTCTTGAAATCGTTATATGGATTATTTAGCGGTTTCATTTTTTTCTTTATATCGTTTGCTCTGCTACAATTTTTGCGCGTTTCAAACGACGTTTTTTATTGGCGTTAATAACGTAATGGTCGATGAGTGGTGCAAAGGTATTCATCAATAAAATCGACAACATCATACCTTCCGGATAAGCCGGATTATACACTCGAATCACTACGGCAATCACACCGATGAGAAATCCGTAAACCCATTTACCTGTGCCGGTTTGCGAGGCTGTTACAGGGTCGGTTGCCATAAATACCGCACCAAACAAAAAGCCTCCCATCAACAAATGTTCATAAGCCGGAACTTGCGTCCAAATACTTTCGCCACCGATAAAATTTAAAATCCAACCCATCGTCAAACCGCCTAATACAACGGAAAACATGATTCTAAAACTTGCAATTCCTGTCCACAATAAAATAATTGCTCCAAGTAAAATCGCTATTTTCGAGGTTTCGCCGATGCTTCCGGGAATTAATCCGATGAACATTTCTTGTGCGGAAACAATATCCAAATTCCCTGAACTTATTTCTGCCAAAGGCGTTGCACCTGAATAAGCATCGGCTTTTCCGGAGATCCAAACTTTGTCGCCCGACATCTGACTCGGATACGCAAAAAACAAAAACGCACGTGCAATCAACGCGGGATTCCAAACATTCATACCCGTTCCGCCAAACACTTCTTTTCCGAGAATCACAGCGAAAGCCGTTGCTACGGCTACCATCCACAAGGGTATATCGGGCGGTAAAAGTAGCGGAATCAACATTCCCGTCACTAAAAATCCTTCGTTAACTTCGTGTCCGCGCATTTGTGCCACAGCAAATTCAATACCCAATCCCGTTGCATAAGTTACGATAATAATCGGCAACACTTTCCAAAGTCCGTAGAGAAAAGTTGTGAAAAAATCAACGGTTTCTCCCTGCGATAAAAAATGTTGGTAACCCACATTAAACATACCAAACAACAACGCCGGAACGAGGGCAATAACGACAATCGCCATGGCTCGTTTGGAATCAATACTGTCGCGAATATGTGCACCTGTTGTGGTTACTTTGTTCGGCACAAATAAAAGCGTTTCAAATGCATCGAACGAGGAGTGCAAGAAGGAAAATTTTCCACCTTTTTGAAAGTTCGGTTTGATGTTATCAATAATTTTTCTCAACATAGTTTTCCTTGATTTAAGACATTTCTTGTTTAACTAAATCCATTCCTTTGCGAATGATATTTTGAATCTCAGTTTTCGATGGATCGATGTATTCGCACAACGCAAAATCCTCGGCATCTACTTCGTAAATTCCGAGTTCTTCCATTGCCTCAATATCCTCGATAATACAGGCTTTGATGAGTTGCATCGGCAAAATATCCATCGGCAATACTTTTTCATATTGTCCGGTAAAAATCAACGCACGATGTCCGCCATGATAATTCGTATCCAACACATATTTTTTTCCGGGCATCAACCACGAAAAAAACGACCTCCAAAAACTGAATTTGAAAAATCCGGGCATCGCCCAACCCATGAATTCATAGTAGTTTCCTTCGGGAATGACACTGATCAAATGATCGTAAAAACCCAAATATCCGTCTTGCAAAATTTGCTTTCCGGTGAGTACGTTTCCACTGATATAACGCGGGGTTGCATCATCAATCAGGTTACTTTCGACGAGTGATTTTATGCAAGCACCTGCAACGATTTTGTGATAACCCGTTCGTTTGAGTTCGGAACCCGCCAAAGCCACAATTTTCGTGGCATTCAGGACGCCGTCTAAAAATAATCGTCCGATGATAATCACGTCTTGCGGATTCACAAACCAAACGACTTCGCCCTTGTTAATCGGGTCGAGATGATGAATTTGTATACCCACATTTCCGACAGGATGTTTTCCGGAAAACGTGTTAATTTCGACATTTTTCGCATACAAAAACACATCATCGCGAGTTAGTTCTTCGTGAATATTCAAGTGTACTTTACCTTCGGTCAACTTTGCCAAAACGTCTAATCCCGCTTGAAAATGCAACTTTTGGTCGTGTGCAATGAAATCATAATCCGGTCCCATGGGTGCCGTGTCAAATGTCGAAATTACAATCATTTTAGGCTGAGCATCCGGATCTGCAATCATGTGGTACGGACGTGTACGAATGTACGCCCACAAGCCACTTTCAAGCAATTTTGATTTGATTTGTTCTGCGGTTTGTGAAGACAGATCGTAACCTGCCCCTACGGGTTCTCCGAACTTAATATATTCGATTTGTTCGTCGGGTGTGATTTTGATTTGTTCAATCACACGTTTTTCTCCACGAACAATCGCAGAAACTACGCCACTTACAGGTGATGTAATTTTGATACGTTCGTCGGCTTTATCGAAAAACAGTGGAGTTCCTGCTTTGACCACCGTCCCTTCTTCGACCAACAATTTTGGACACATACCGTAAAAATCGGTCGGTTTTACTGCGTACGAGTCGATTTTGAAAGTCGACGACATCAATGATTTATCAGCCTCGCCTTCGATTTGAATTGTAAATCCTCGCTTTAAGCGAATTTCTTTTGACATAATTTTGAATGTGCTTTGAAATAATGTTGCAAAGATACGAAAAAAATATGATTCGAACAATTTTTTTTTGATAGTTTCAAAAAAAAATCGTATCTTTGCAAAATCAAATTATCCCAAAATGGAAAGAATAGTCAATCTTCAAATAGAAAAATTGCCGGAAGGTGTTTATTTGGCGACTTCCGACAACGTGCAAGGACTTGTTGTTCAAGGAAACAGCATTACTGAAACCCTCGAGACCGCGAGAGATGTAGCCAAAAAACTCATTGAAGCACAAGAGGAACAAATCGCACATTTAACAATGCTCAACAATTCTTTTAACTATCCATTAGTGGTTGCAGTATAATGTTATGGGACGATTGTCGGGTTTCAAATATAGAGAAATCGTGGTTATATTAAAAGCGTTTGGCTTTGAATTTTATAGACAAGCTGCAGGTAGTCACGAAATTTGGTATAATCCTCAAACAAATAGATTTACCACCATCCCAAATCGTACAGGGGATATGCCCGAGGGAACTTTGAGAGCGATACTGAAACAAGCCGGTATTGATCCGAATGCTTTTTCGAAACAGAGATAGGTTCGCTAAATCTACAAAAAATACCACATTTAGCGAATAATTTTTTTTGAATTGACCAAATTTTATTTGCTAAAATTAAAAAAAGGGCAGAGAACTCCTCTGCCCAAATAGCACGACGGCATTGGAAAATGCCTCCAAACGAAATTTCTCTTGTTATTATTATTTGGATTTTTTTCGGGAATTTTTAAACTTATCCAACCTTACGGAAGACGGAGCATTTCTTGATGCAGGATAATAATTGGCAAAAGGATTACCTGTAACTTGAGCTGGCTTTATTCCAGATGCATCAATGGTAAAAGCACCTATTATGTGATACTCACCTGGGCTGTCATAACTTCCCTCATCGTTTGCAGTAAATTGCCCTACCTGCTTATCGGATATCGTTACGGTTTGCCCCTTGTAGTTTACAGTAACCGAGTACTTGGCTCCCGGTTTGCTATTATCACATTTTGAATACAGGTCAACTGCCACATAATATACTCCTGCTTTGGGTTCGTTTTTGTAAGTGATGTTTTCGTTGTTGACTGAATCTATCCAACAGCCCGGATTTGAATCCATATCCAACCAGCCTCCTACAATCCACTCTGCGAAAAAATTGTTAAGCTCCCAATAAAATATTGACTCATCCATATCCATATTCCAAAGGTCATCCAGATAATCATCAAGTATATCCCTATCGTCCTCGTTGGTATACTTCAGAGATGAGGCATCGTGTGAAGTATATGTTGTTACAAGATGGCAGTAAAACAGGAACCATAATTCGTCCTCATCTACCAATGGGTCTAAAGCGAAAGGATCGCCGTAATAGATTTTGTTTCCATTCGGTTCCAAAAGATGCAAATCCAAATCATCAAATTGATCCCATGCGAGGCTCACTTGAAGGATACCTGTCCCAACTTCCACCACGGTGATGTTACCAGTACTCACAGGTATACTATACTCTCCACTTTCCGACAAGCAAGATATTTCGATGACAAAATCTTGCTCGTCCAAATTTTGAGAAATGAGCAAAACCAAATCGTAATCATAGATAGATTTTGCAGATTTGGACGACAAAGCATCATAAAAATCGTATTGGAAATAGCCGGATATTCCTTTCACCGAAATATACGCCGTTTTTATTTTTTCAGGCGATGAAAAAGAAATAATTGTTGAACCTCCTGTGATTACTGTTCCATTGATGGTCAGTCCATTGATAAGAGGCGTACTTCCACTTGGTAAATTGCCGGTTTTGTGGAAAATTGCATCCTCAATTGTAAAGAAAGATTCTGTAGAAATTGTTGGCGGATTGTCGTTTTTGTTGCAACCCGCAAATCCGGTCGCCATCAGCCCAATAATAATAGGTAAATAAAATAATTTTTTCATTGATTGTTTTGTTTAACGTCTGCTCCTTAAGCAGACTTTTAGTTTTGAATAATTTCTGTTTTGTCCCGAATGTTCAAAGAGAAATATGCACAAAAAAAACGCGGAACAAACTTTATTCGCTATTAAGGTTTTCGACGACCCGGCAGTCAAATAAGAAAGCCCACGTTTCCGTGAGCGTTACTTCCTATCCTTGACTGCCTTAAATGTCGAAATTTTAATAGCAAGAATAAAGCTAACGCTTTTTCAATATATTTACAAGTGCATATTCAGCACCTTATTTTTTCATAGGCGAATTATTTATTGTTTAATTATCGTTTCAACTTCCTCTATTGGAAATCACTCTATTTGCTATTTGCCCTGTAGTACTTCAACATTTTTGGTAGCACCTCATTCAAATCGCCGGTAATTGTGTAGTCGGCGATAGCGTTGATCGGTGCTTTCGGGTCGGTGTTGATGGAGATGATCTTTGCGGATTCCTCCATACCGGCACGGTGTTGCACGGCTCCGGAAATTCCGCAGGCGATGTACAACTTCGGACGAACAGTCACACCGGTTTGCCCGATTTGTCGTTCAGGTGCTGCAAAGCCCCCGTCAACAGCGGCACGCGTGGCTCCCACTTCGCCACCAATCGCAGCAGCCAAGTCGAACAACTGCTGAAAATTTTCTTTCGAACCTACGCCATAACCTCCGGCAACAATGATTTGTGCACCTTTGATATTCACTTTTTGTTCCTCAATATGGCGGTCGATGATTTGGCAAATAAAATCCGTATCGTTCGTGAATGCTTTCACGTCGATCGCTTTGAGTGTGCCTTTGTGATTGGCATCAAACACTTCCTGTTTCATCACACCTTCGCGAACGGTCGCCATTTGCGGGCGAGTGTCGGGGTTCACAATCGTTGCGATGATATTTCCGCCGAAAGCGGGACGAATTTGATAGAGCAGGTTTTGGTAGGTTTTGCCGGCTTTCTTGTCTTCATATTCGCCGATTTCGAGCGAAGTGCAGTCGGCAGTCAGTCCGCAACGCAGCGTAGAGGCTATGCGTGGAGCGAGGTCGCGTCCTACGGAAGTCGCACCAAACAAGGCGACTTGCGGTTGCTCCTGTTTGAATAAATTGACCACAATCGAAGTGTGTGGCAACGTTGAGAATGGGAACAAACGCACGTCTTTCGCTTGGTAAATGACATCCACACCCAGCGGAAAAAGTTGTTGTTCCAGATTGTTTACCTCGTTGCCAATCACTACGGCTTCAAGGCTTACACCTAATTCGTTCGCCAACTTGCGACCTTTGGAACACAGTTCCAAACTCACATCCGCAATCAGTTGGTCTTCGGTAATTTCGCAATATACAAATACGTTATTCATAAAAATTTTATTTTGTTTCTATAATTTGTTCTATTTTTGTTTTCAATATCGGCAGATGCTCCTGAATTATTTCCCATACTTCCTCAGCATCTATACCAAAATAATTATGTGCTAAGATATTTCTGAATCCCTTTATTCTAAACCAATTCACATCATTTGAAGTTTCATCAACAACAGAATCTGACAACTTCCCAACCATCTCCCCTATCACAACAAAATTCATCAGCGACGCATCAAAAGTCTGTGTGTTTTTGAAAAAATCATCGGCAGATTTTATGTCCTTTGTGTAATCCGTAACTTTCTGAATGGCATCAAGTATGTTCAGAAGGCACAGAGAATCTTTATGTTGAAGTTGTTTAGGCATACACTACTTCCGATAGAATGTGAGTTTTGAAAATTGGATTCATATATTTTTCTCGGCAAATATCGACAGGTCTGTCAAATCTGTTTTGAATTTCAGATTTCAATTCCTGCTTGACTTCCATCAGCCTTTTTGTATTATCTTCAAATTCGACTAACAGATCAATATCGCTACCCGAAGTTTCCTCACCCCTTGCGAAAGACCCGAAAAGTCCAACCCGAACAAGATGATACTGTTGATGATACCGCTCTTTGTTCGATGATAAATAATTCAATATCTGGGTTGATGTTGTCATTTATATTTGTTGTTTACCCGATAACATGCGAGTCGATCAACTCCTTCATCAGTTTGTTCATATCATCATCGGAAGTGGTGAGATTTACCGAATCTTTGGCGGTAAGCACAACGTTTTCGATTTTCTTTACTTTCGTTGGAGAGCCCGTCAAACCAAGCTGTTCTGGCTGTGCATTCAAATCGGCAGCAGTCCATTCGGTGATGCTGAGATACGGACATTCGCAAAGCAATGCGGAATAATCCAAAGACTCGTTTTGAATTTCGGTCGTGGTGCGAGCATGTTTGAATTTCATCAAACGTTTCGCATGACGTGCACGACATTCATCAGCAGAGCCATGCACCGTGATCAACGCGGGAAGCGACGTTTTCACCGTTTCCACACCGCGTTCCAAACGCCGTTTGATGGTTACGGTTTTTTCATCGCAAGCCACACAATCCTCTGCGTAGGTAATCTGCGGAATACCCAGTTTTTCTGCGGTTTGCGGACCAACCTGTGCGGTGTCGCCATCAATAGCCTGACGACCGCAAAAAATCAAATTCACATTGCCCAATTTCTCAATTGCCTTGGCAATCGTGTACGATGTCGCCAACGTATCTGCACCGGCAAACTTCATATCCGTAATCAGATAACCGCCGTCAGCACCGCGATACATGGATTCGCGAATGATCTCCGCCGCACGGGGAGGACCCATCGTCAGCACCAAAAGTTCTGCACCCTCAATACTGTTTTTGACTTTAATCGCCATCTCCAACGCATTCAAATCCTCAGGATTGAAAATCGCCGGAAGGGCAGCACGGTTCACAGTGCCGTCCTCTTTCATGGCGTCCTTGCCCACATTTCGCGTGTCGGGCACTTGTTTTGCTAATACTACAATTCTAAAACTCATAAAGTTTGGTTTATTTATTAAAATTTTGACGACAAAGATACGATTTTTTTTTGAATTGAGCAAGAAAAATCGTTACCATTCTGCAATCGCAGTTTGTCCGCCTTTTACAATTTGGTTAATATCAACTAAAATTTTCGTGTCTAACGGCAAAAATAAATCCACTCGTGAACCGAATTTGATAAATCCTAATTCCGAATTTTGACAGATTGCCTTGCCTTCCTGAGAATAGCAAACAATGCGTCTGGCAACGGCTCCGGCGATTTGACGAACCAAAACTTTTTTCTTGTTTTCATGTTCGAGAACAATCGTCGTACGTTCGTTCAACGTGGACGATTTCGGATGCCAAGCCACCAAGTATTTCCCCCGATGATACCTGTAAAATTTAACTTTCCCATTAATCGGATAACGGTTCACATGCACATTCAACGGCGACATAAACACCGAAACTTGTAACCGTTTGCCTTGAAAATACTCAGGTTCTTCAACTTCTTCGACGATCACGATTTTTCCATCGCAAGGCGAAATAACCTGCCTGTCGTTGTACGTAAATTCGCGTTTCGGCATTCGAAAAAAATATAACACGAACAAATTTGTCAACAATAAAAACCCTAAAAAAACATAGAGCACAAGCGGCATCCGGTCAAGGACGCAGTATAAGTAAAGTGCATAAGCGGCAAGCCCCAGCAAACAGCCCAAGCAAGCGGCAATAGTAACACGACCTTCTTTGTGAAAATACATCATTGGTTAATTTTGGTTTTGCAAATGTACGAAAAAAAATTGATATTGCCAACAAAAAAAACGAAATGCTTTCGCATTTCGTTTTTTTTATCTCTGTTTAATGTTAGCACGGACGTGATGAGTATCCGTGCCCCTGTTGGCTTGAGGTTGCAATGAAAACGTTCGGCGGCGGGCGATTATTGATTATTTAAAAAGTTCTCAGAACATTCCATGATTAAATTACTAAAATTTTCACGATAAAGTCTATCATCAGCATAGTTAATGTCAATATAGATATTGCCATAAATATCTTCCCGATAGTATTTTCTATAATAGGTCAAAAACAAAAGAGCTTCTTGCAAGGTTTCGGCATCTATGAATTCTGCCGAATGTTCATATTCTTTCAGTAATATAACCCCCATAAGGAATACACCTGTAGCTATTGAGTGAGGTAAATGTTTATTTTCCAAACAATCGGAATTCAAGAAAGAAAATTTTCCAAATTTTGTCTTTTGTTTTTCAAACACCAGCTGTAAAATTTCTTTTCTCATTTTTGAATTGCAACGATCGCTGAAACATTCTTGAGCCAACACATATTCGCACATTGACAACATTTTATCTAATTGGCTTTGATTAGCATAATCTTTGATGGAATCAATTTGACGAGAATACCATTTATAGTAAGAAATTAAACTATCTCTTGTCGACATTCGAGCACTCTCTAAAAAAAGTGTATCCCATATTTCCATATGTCTTGAGGTGTAAGTATGCCAAATAGAAAAATCAATCATAAATGTTTCTCCATTTGTCGTTAACATTACTGTGTCTACAGGTGTTTTTAGCAAAGGCGGATTATCTGTTATTTCTACGGGATTATCTTTCGAATTACATGACAGCATCAACAGAAAAGGGACGAGGATTATAAATAATCGTTTCATTTTTTTATAGATTTTTTTTGCAAAGATACAAAAAATTATTTAATTTGATAGATAGAATCTATCGGGAACGGTCAATAGCAGGGGGATGTCTCGACTTCGCCACTTCGTGGCTCCGCTCGACATGACGGGTGCAGCATAAAAAACCATGAGTATCGATGGTAATGTGATTTTTTGCCGTTATTTTTTGCAAAATTTGGCTGTCTCGAAAAAAAATCGTATCTTTG
>WRKV01000066.1 GCA_009777915.1 Bacteroidales bacterium
AACATCCAACGTATATTCTTCAATATGCAACGACGTGAAAATATCCTCTTTGACCACTTTTTCAGAAATCACGATAGCATCCTCGAAATTGTAGCCTTTCCAAGGCATAAACGCCACCATCAAGTTACGTCCGAGTGCCAATTCGCCACGTTTTGTAGCGTAACCCTCGCAAAGCACCTGACCTTTTTTCACCTTGTCGCCTTTGCGAACAATCGGAACCAAGTTAATACAAGTATTTTGGTTGGTACGTTGGAATTTTGTGAGTTTGTAAGTTTTAACATCCGAATCAAACGAAGTCAATTGCGTAAATTTATCTTGATCGTATTTAATCACGATTTCGTTAGCATCCACGTAAGTTACAACGCCATTACCTTCGGCATTCATCAAAACGCGAGAGTCTTGTGCCACGTATTTTTCCAAGCCTGTACCCACAAGCGGCACTTCCGGATTCAACAACGGCACGGCTTGACGCATCATATTCGAGCCCATCAACGCACGGTTTGCATCATCTTTTTCGATAAACGGAATGAGCGATGCTGCAATAGATGCAATCTGATTGGTTGCCACGTCCATCAATTGAATATCGCCTTTTTCCAAAATCGGATAATCCGCTTGATAACGTGCTTTGATACGTGTATCTAAGATTTTACCGTCTTTATCCAACTTCACGTGAGCCTGTGCAATGTTTTTGTCTTCCTCTTCTTCTGCGGTGAGATAAATCGGTTCTGCATTCAAATCTACTTTACCTTTACGCACTTCACGATAAGGTGTTTCGATGAATCCGAGTTTGTCGATTTTTGCGAATACGCAAAGCGATGAAATCAGACCAATGTTCGGACCTTCGGGCGTTTCAATCGTACACAAACGACCGTAATGCGTATAGTGAACGTCGCGAACCTCAAAGCCTGCACGCTCTCTCGACAAACCGCCCGGTCCCAAAGCCGAAATACGACGTTTGTGTGTAATTTCCGAAAGCGGATTGGTTTGATCCATGAATTGCGACAACTGATTCGTTCCGAAAAATGAGTTAATCACCGATGAAAGTGTTTTCGCATTAATCAAATCCGTTGGCGTGAACACCTCGTTATCTCTCACGTTCATGCGTTCGCGAATGGTGCGAGCCATACGAGCCAAACCAACACCGAATTGTGCGTAAAGTTGTTCTCCAACCGTACGAACACGACGATTACTCAAGTGATCAATATCATCTACATCGGCTTGAGAATTAATCAGTTCGATGAGATATTTGATAATGGAAATAATGTCTTCTTTGGTCAAAATACGCACATTTGAAGGCGTAGTCAGGTTCAATTTTTTGTTGATTCTGTAACGTCCTACTTCGCCCAAATCGTAGCGTTTGTCGGAGAAAAAGAGTTTATCGATGATGCCGCGAGCGGTTTCCTCATCGGGTGGTTCGGCGTTGCGAAGTTGGCGGTAAATGTACTCTACAGCCTCTTTCGAGTTGTTTGCCGTATCTTTTTGAAGGGTGTTGAAAATGATGGAATAGTCGAGTTGACCTTTATTGTCGTGGTGAATCAAGATGGTCTTGATGCCTGCTTCCACGATCATGTCAATGTGTTTGTCTTCGAGTTCGGTTTCACGATCGATGAGCACTTCCGTACGTTCAATCGATACAACCTCTCCGGTATCCTCATCTACAAAATCCTCAAGCCAAGAACGCACCACACGAGCGGCGAGGCGAGTTCCGACATATCGTTTGAGCCCTGTTTTGGAAACTTTTACTTCCTCAGCAAGGTCGAAAATTTCTAAAATATCTTTATCAGTTTCGAAACCAATCGCACGCAAAAGCGTGGTAATCGGCAGTTTCTTTTTACGGTCGATGTATGCATACATCACGTTGTTGATGTCGGTCGTGAATTCCATCCAAGAACCTTTGAACGGAATGATACGAGCCGAACAGAGTTGTTGTCCGTTGGAGTGATAGCTCGTTCCGAAAAACACACCCGGCGAGCGGTGCAACTGCGATACAATTACACGTTCTGCGCCATTGATCACGAACGAACCACGCGGTGTCATGTAAGGAATCATACCCAAGTACACTTCCTGTTCGATTTTCTTGAAATCTTCGTGTTCGGGATCTGTGCATTCCAGACGGAGTTTAGCCTTTAAGGGCACGCTGTACGTCAAGCCACGTTCAACACATTCTTCAATCGAATAGCGAGGCGGGTCAACGAAATAGTCTAAAAATTCCAACACAAAATTATTGCGGGCGTCCGTAATCGGAAAATTTTCTTTGAAAACTTTGTAAAGCCCTTCGTTTTCGCGATTTTCAGGATTGGTTTCTAATTGGAAAAAGTCTTGAAACGACTTCAATTGAATGTCGAGAAAATCAATATGGTCGGCAGATTTAGCCGATGCGAAGTTGATTTTTTGGATAGGTTTTGTTGCCAAGGTATGAGTGTATTTTGTTATCAATCAAAAATTAGTCGCGTATCTACGCAAAAAACGAATACGGCTTTTTTGTAGAAAAACCGATTCCTTGTATAATTTTTGTAGGGGCAGGTTTGACCCCGCCCCTA
This sequence comes from Bacteroidales bacterium, assembly GCA_009777915.1. Taxonomy (GTDB): domain Bacteria; phylum Bacteroidota; class Bacteroidia; order Bacteroidales; family P3; genus WRKV01. The sequence continues at coordinate 2,541 of WRKV01000066.1, forward strand.
CGGAAAATTATTTTACTTCTACTACAGCACCGTTCTCTTCCAATGCTTTTTTCAAAGCGTCGGCTTCGTCTTTGGTGATGCCTTCTTTCAAAGGTTTTGGTGCAGCGTCAACTAATTCTTTCGCTTCTTTCAAACCGAGAGATGTCAATTCTTTTACTGCTTTTACGATAGCCAATTTGTTTGGACCTGCCTCTTTCAAAATTACATCGAAAGCGGTTTTTTCTTCTTCAGCAGCTGCACCGCCACCTGCTGCCGGACCTGCTGCTACTGCTACTGCAGCCGCTGCTGGCTCAATGCCATATTCTTCTTTAAGAACGTCTGCAAGTTCTTTTACTTCTTTAACGGTTAAGTTTACTAACTCTTCTGCTAATTTTTTAATGTCTGCCATGATAATTATGGTTTTTTTTTGTTTATTAATTAATTTGTTTTTTTTTACCTTGTTGCTATGCGGCTTTTTTCTCTTCCAATGTTTTCAACACGCCTGCAATCGTATTGCCACCCGATTGAAGGGCACCAAGAACGTTTTGCATTGGAGATTGTAACATTCCGATAACTTCACCGATAAGTTCGTTTTTAGACTTGATGCCAACCAAAGTCTCCAACTGATTGTGACCTAAATAGAATGATTCTTCTACATAAGCACCTTTCAATTTGAACTTATCATTCGTGCTGCCGAATTCTTTGATGAGTTTTGCCGGTTCGTTGTTGCTTTGCGAAAGCATGATGGCTGAAGTTCCCTTCATTGCCGGATGCAATTCGCTGTAATCAACGTCTTTCGTGGCTAACGCACGTTTCAACAAGGTATTTTTTACTACAATCAGTTTCACTTCTCTGCGAAAACACAAGCGACGCAGTTTGCTCGTTTGCTCTGCATTCAAACCTGTTGTGTCTGCAATGTAGAGATGAGGCGTTGTTGCGATGTGTTCAGCAAGTTGTGCAACCAATTGACTTTTTTGGTTTTTGTTCATACCTGTTTAAGTGTTAGAATGATTTAGGATCGATTTTAATGCCGGGGCTCATTGTACTTGACATATAAATGCTTTTTACATAAGTACCTTTAGCTTTTTGTGGTTTCAATTTCAAAATCAAGTTCAACACTTCTGCGGCGTTTTCCTTGATTTTTGCAGCATCGAACGACACTTTGCCTACGCGCGTGTGTACGATACCGAATTTATCCACTTTGAAGTCAATCTTTCCGGATTTGGCTTCAGTAACAGCTTTGCCGACTTCCATTGTAACGGTACCCGTTTTAGGATTCGGCATCAAGCCGCGAGGTCCTAAAATTTTTCCGAGGGCACCCACTTTGGGCATCACGCTTGGCATTGTAATAATAACATCAACGTCCGTCCAACCGCCTTTAATTTTTTCTACGTATTCATCTAATCCGTAGAAATCGGCTCCGGCTGCTTTAGCCTCATCTTCTTTGTCGGGTGTACAAAGCACCAACACACGCATGGTTTTACCTGTACCGTGTGGCAAGGTAACCGAACCACGCACCATTTGATCGGCTTTACGCGGATCTACGCCCAAACGAACGTCGATATCCACAGAAGCATCAAATTTTGTGGTAGTGATGTCTTTCACGACTTTAGAAGCCTCCTCCAAAGTATAGATTTTTTCTTTGTCGAATTTTGCTAAAACGTCTTTTCTTTTTTTTGTTATTTGTCCCATTGATTTAATTTTTTCAGATTATGCAGGAGCGTTTCCGCCGTTCACGGTAATACCTAACGAACGGGCTGTACCGGCTACCATTTTCATGGCAGATTCAACGGTAAAGCAGTTCAAATCGGTCATTTTCGCTTCAGCGATAGTGCGAACCTGATCCCAAGTTACAGAAGCAACCTTATTACGGTTAGGTTCTGAGGAACCTTTCTGTTGTTTGGTAACTTCCATAAGTTGTACGGCTACCGGAGGTGTTTTTAAGATGAAATCAAACGATTTATCGGCGTAAACAGTGATGATGACAGGAATAACTTTCCCTGCACTCTCTTGCGTACGAGCGTTAAACTGTTTGCAAAATTCCATAATATTCACACCTTTTGCTCCCAATGCGGGACCAACCGGAGGTGATGGATTGGCTGCGCCTCCTTTAATCTGTAATTTGATTAATGCGCTAATTTGTTTTGCCATTGTTTTTTTTTGTTTTTGGTAAGGGTAAGGCAGGCCTGACCCTTACATGGTTTTGGTAAAAATTACCGTGTAACATTTTCACAAACGTTATCCGACGTTCGGCGGCTATACTTCTTTTTCCACTTGCGTGAAAGATAGTTCGAGCGGAGTTTTCCGTCCGAAAATTTTCACCATAACCTTTAATTTTTTCTTTTCTTCGTTCACTTCTTCGACCACTCCTGAGAAATTGTTAAACGGTCCGTCGATTACCTTTACAGGTTCTCCGATGATAAACGGTTCGAGCATTTCCTCAGCAGCATCGCTCAACTCGTCCACTTTGCCCAAGATACGGTTTACTTCCGCCGGACGCAAAGGAATTGGATCTCCTCCGCCTACAAAGCCGATGATGTTAGGAATGTTGCGAATGATATGAATATATTCGCCGGTCAAGTATGCCTCAATCAAAACGTATCCCGGTAAATAAGTTCGTTCAGTACTTACTTTTTTACCGTTTTTGATGGTGAATACCTTCTCGGTTGGAATCAAGATTTGGCTGATGTAGTCTTGAAGTTTCAAGCGATTGATTTCTTTTTCAAGATACTCTTTCGCTTTTTTTTCTTTTCCCGTAATTGATCGGGCTACATACCATTTTTTTACGACTTGTTCGCTCATACCATTGAAATTAAAGGGTAGAATAGAATTTTATAGTGTTTGCCGTTTGATGGTTGCCATAGACGTGGAAGCCGTCCATTCCGAAATTTCGGAAAGCCATCATTCGACAAGATTTTTTTTACATCATGCCGTAAATAAAGCCTAAAACGCCTTTCCAAGCAGAACCGCTGTGAACGCCTACGCCCATATCCATCAGAAACACGACCATAGCAATGATTAAAGAAGCTACAAACACAACCACTGCACTGTTTTGCAACTCTGCGAATGTGGGCCATGACACTTTTTGCATCAATTCCACATAACTTTCTTTCACGTAATTTACAATTTTTGACATATTTACAGGTATTTTTTTTGTGCTTAAAATACTTTTAACTAGTTGATAATGCTCTCGTTCGAATAAAGAAATCTATTTCTTTTTACTCACTTAATCACATTATTGGGGGTGCAAAGATACGAAAAATATCTGAATTAACCAAATTTTTTTGAATATTTTACAAAAAAAGTAGGTTGTTAATATCTTGTTGAAAACTTTTTTGATTGTGTTTCAAAGTTTTATGCCAAATGTTAAAAAATTTTAAGAAAAAAAATATACGAAAACAGGGGGTATGAGCGTTATATAGGTGTGAGGTGTGAACCGTGAGGCAATCTTACAGTTCATGTTTCACAAAAAAAATCAAATGTCAAACCATAAAAAAACAAAACACATGAAAGAAAATGAAATCAAACAACTGTTCAAGCAATTTGAAGCAATTGCTTGTGAACACGAAGGAGTAGAGTGCTGGAGTGCTCGTGAATTACAAAGACTTTTGAAATATTCCAAGTGGGAAAACTTCTCAAAAGTCGTTGAAAAAGCGAAAGAATCTTGCAAAAACGCCAATATAGGCGTTTTAGAACACTTTCCTGACGTCAGGAAGGTGTTCCAAGTGGGCAATGGTGCGGAAATGATAGTCGATGACATTCTTTTGACACGCTATGCTTGCTACCTAATTGCTCAAAATGGTGATTCTCGTAAACCGGAAATCGCTTTTGCACAAACGTATTTCGCAGTACAGACGCGTCGTGCAGAGATTATCGAACAACGTTTTTTAGAATACGACAGGCTTAAACAAAGAGAGATATTGAGCGAAACAGAAAAACAATTATCGGGAATACTTTACGAAAGAGGTATAAATGATAAAGGATTTGCGATTATCAGAAGTAAAGGTGATCAAGCCCTTTTCAAACTCAGCACACAAAAACTTAAACGCAAAATGGGTGTTCCTGAAAATCGCTCATTAGCAGATTTTCTCCCAACGGTAAGTATTAGTGCCAAGCGACTTGCCGCAGATTTAACAGCAGAAAATGTGCAAACAAAAAATCTGCACGGCCAACGACCTATCGAAAAAGAACATATCGAAAATAATTTGGGCGTACGTAAAATTGTGTTGGAACGTGGTGTTATTCCTGAAAATTTACCTCCTGCTGAGGACGTGAAAAAAGTGGAACGGCGACTGAAAGGCGAACAAAAAAAACTGAATGGCTTGTCGGCGACAAAGAAAAAAACAAAGAAACGTTAACACATCATTTCACGACAACTCGAACGAGGTCTTTCTCATTTGACGAAAGTGTCAAAACATCATTAATTTCAAATGGTGCAGAGGTTATTTCGTCTAATTCGATGGCAATGTAATCTCCGATTTTTAAGGTCATAAAAGTGGAAATTTCGGAGATTATTTGAGCCGTTGTGTCGGGTGGAACGATGTGAAGTCGAAACATATCTCCGCGATTTTTTGAAAATGTCAATGGTAAAGAATACGGATCATAATCTGTTTTTGCGAGAAACTCCGACAATGCAAAACTGCCGTCAAAACAGGTGGCTCGTTCCCATGGCAAACCGTTTTGAATTTGATTTTCCAACGATTTTTTGTCGTAAAAATTGATGGCAAAACCGATTTCGTCATAGTACGTTGAAGCAAATTTTGCTTGAATGTATTTTCCCAAACGATTTATTTTTACCACGAATGCAATTTTTGCGTGCAAATTTTCAACATAATCCGGACAAAAAAACGGTCTGTGTTTCAGCAACAGTGCGGAATCCGGGATTAAGCGAAATTGTTGGTTTTTATCGACAAAAATTATTTTCATGATTTCGAGGCATGTTTGCGTTCAATTTCGCTCAGCAGAATTTTTCTCAAACGCAAGGATTGTGGCGTTACTTCCAAGTATTCGTCATCGCCGATATATTCCATTGCCTCTTCCAACGAAAATTTGATTGGCGGTGCGATGCTTGTTTTGTCGTCGGCACCGGAAGCCCGCATATTGGTAAGTTTTTTTGCAATCGTAACATTCACGACCAAATCCTCCGACCGAATATGTTCGCCAATCACTTGTCCGGCATAAACTTCCTCGTGTGATTCGATAAAAAATTTACCTCTTTCTTGAAGTTTGTCGATGGCGTAAGCGTAAGCCGTACCGGTCTCTTTGGCGATTAATGCACCTTGTCGTTTCGTTCCCAAATCGCCTTTCCAGGGTTGATAAGATTTGAAACGATGTGCCATAATGGCTTCGCCTTCGGTAGCCGTGAGAATGTTATTTCGTAAGCCGATGATGCCTCTTGAAGGAATCGCAAACTCCATGTGGGTGCGTTCTCCACGATTTTCGATGCTTAAAATTTCGCCACGACGCGTCGTTACCAATTCAATCACTTTTCCGGAAAATGCTTCGGGCGTATGAATCGTCAGATATTCGATCGGTTCACATTTTTTTCCATCGATTTCTTTGATGATGACTTGCGGTTGTCCGACTTGCAATTCATAGCCTTCACGTCTCATCGTCTCAATCAAAATCGACAAATGCAAAATCCCTCGTCCGAAAACCGTGTAACCATCGTTGTTTGGGGATTCTTGCACACGCATTGCCAGATTTTTTTCGAGTTCTTGATACAGTCTGTCGTGAAGATGTCGCGAGGTTACAAACTTGCCTTCTTTTCCAAAAAACGGCGAATTATTTGCTGTAAAAAACATATTCATTGTAGGTTCCTCAACGGCAATCGGCGAGATGGCTTCAGGCTTTTCGAAATCTGCAACCGTATCACCGATATCAAAATTTTCCAAGCCCATAATGGCACAAATTTCGCCGGATTGAATTTCCGTTTTGATTTTTTCTTTTCCCAAACCTTCGAACACGTAGAGTTCTTTGACTTTTTGTTTCATCTGTTTGCCATCGCGTTTGATGAGTGTAATGTTTTGTCCTGCAATCAGCGTCCCACGCGACAAACGACCTACTGCGATTCTCCCGATATACGACGAATAATCCAACGATGTAATCATCATTTGCGTGTTGCCTTCCACGACTTGTAGTGGTTTGATATGGTCTAAAATCAAGTCCAACAAATACGAAAAATCGTTGGTTGGATTTTTCCAATCTTCGCCCATCCAGCCTTGTTTTGCGGAGCCGTAAGCTGTTGGAAAATCCAATTGTTCTTCGGTTGCACCGAGACTGAACATGAGGTCGAAAACCGCTTCCTGCGTGAGTTCCGGATCGCAATTCGGTTTGTCAACTTTGTTGATAACCACGATCGGTTTGAGGTTCATGTCGATGGCTTTTTGCAGCACAAAGCGAGTTTGTGGCATCGGACCTTCGAACGCATCTACAACGAGCAAAACGCCGTCTGCCATATTCAGCACACGCTCCACTTCTCCACCAAAATCGCTGTGTCCGGGTGTGTCAATGATATTTATTTTGATGTTTTTGTAACGAACCGCAACATTTTTCGCTAAAATCGTAATTCCACGTTCACGTTCTAAATCATTATTGTCTAAAAGTAGATCGTTGACTTCTTGATTTTCTCTAAAAAGTTGGCATTGATGAAGAATTTTGTCGACCAATGTGGTTTTTCCGTGGTCAACGTGAGCGATAATAGCGATGTTTCTGGTGTTTGTCATTGAGGTATCTAAAAAAAAAGAGTGCAAAGATACGAAAAAAAATCGGATTTTTCATTTTCTTTCATTTTTTTTTGTATCTTTGCAAAAACTTTTGGAATCTTATGCGTTTTTTTTCGTTCAAAATAATTGCTTTTTTGATTTGTGCTTTCAGCCTGTCTGCCTACGGACAAGGGGGAGGGGACAGGGTATATACATTTCAGGATCATGCTTCTATTTTTGGAAAAAACAATATCTCGCTTTCCTTGATTCCTTTGTTAAGACAGGGTTTTGAGGTGAATTACGATCGAAGACTTGTGGAACGACATTGGCTCAGATTGTCTCCGATATATTTTAGAATAGAAGATTACAAACAGTCGTTTCCTGAGGATATGAGGCGTCTAACGGGTTATGGTGCTAAGTTTTCGCACAAATATTTTCCGTATGCCAATACGGAAAAAAAACTCGGATTTTTTTTAAGTTATGGACCCACTTATCAATATATTGATCTCGAAACTAAAAATCACAAACGTGTTGTATTTGATAAAATCGGTTTCGAATGTGTGATTGGTACAAGGAAAGTTTTTTTGAATGTGTTTTACTACGAATTTCATATCGGTCTTGCGAGCAATTATTTGAACGTTAGAAACGATGAAACGGCGGATTGGCGTGCTGTTTTAGAAAAACACAACACGATGTGGTTCGACTATGGAAAAACAGGAAATTTTGTGACATTAGGATTTAGTTTAGGAGTTTTATTTTGATGAGTAATCGATTTTTATATAGTACAATTTTGGCATTTTTGCTGTTCCCGAATGTTGGCGTTTTGGCTCAATCTTCTTCGGAGAACAGGAAAATTTGGGATTATGAAAGAGGCAAACCGCCTGCACAAACATCGTCGATTGTGATGGAAGAAAAAATCCACGATGGAAAAATGTTGGTTATGATGACCCCTCAATTTTTATTGATTGACCAACTTCGCATTGAAATCGACAGAAAAATCAAGCATCGACACTGGATTTCCTTTGCACCTCACTATGTGCAAAATCACACCAAATACCAGACTCACCAAGGGTTTGGGTTGGGTGCAACTTACAAATGGTTTGTTGGTATGGAATCTCCGGTTTATATTGGTGCAGGTTTGCAATTCACGCGTCATACCCTTGAAAATACAGCTTTTGACGATCTTTCGAAAATGAATATGTGGCTTTACAGCACCAATATCACACAATATGGAATTAACGCTGTTTCCGGGCGTTACATTCGACTTTTTCCTCACATTTTCGGCGATATTTATGCAGGGGTCGGATACAGATTTGCGACAACCAATACAACGGACGGCAAACCGCATGAGTTTCATAATCGATTTTTTAATCTTGCTCAGACCGGTTTCACGATCGTTGTTGGTGTCCGTTTTGGGATATTATTGTAGATTACTTCTTGGGGTTTTGACAAAACCAAATTTTCACAAAACAATCTTACCGTCTTTCATAAAAATTTTTCGATCGGATAGATTTGCTAAATGTTCGTTGTGTGTAACGATAACGATGGTTTGTCCGAATTCGTTTCGCAAGCGTAAAAATAGATGATGCAACTGCTCGGCATTGTGCGAATCCAAATTTCCGGACGGTTCGTCGGCAAGTAAAATTTCAGGATTGTTAATCAACGCTCTTGCTACAGCCACCCGCTGTTGCTCTCCTCCGGAGAGCTCATGAGGTTTGTGATGTATTCGCTCCGAAAGTCCGAAAAAGTCTAACCATTTCATGGCTTCAGACCGTGCTTTGGAATTCGTTTTTTTCCCAATCAATGCAGGCAACATCACATTTTCGATTGCCGAAAATTCGGGAAGTAAATGATGAAACTGAAACACAAATCCTAAGTTACGGTTACGGAAATTTGCCAATTTTTTGTTCGACAGTACAAACGGATTCTCTCCGCAAATCCGCACCAGCCCTGCTGTTGGCGTGTCTAATGTTCCGGCGATTTGCAACAAGGTTGTTTTGCCTGCTCCCGATGGTCCGACAATCGAAACCACTTCGCTTTTCGAGATTTGTAAATTCACATCCGACAACACCGTCAAATGCCCAAATCGTTTACTTAAATTTTCAACTTCAATCATAATATCCAAAGTGTTCGACAAAGGTAGGTTTTTTTTTTGAAACAACCAAATTTTTCAAAAATTTTTTTATTCCATTTTTTTTTCGTACCTTTGCAAGCAAAAAAAATAGTCCAAAACCCAAAATCAAAAAAAATAAAAAACATGCTAAGCAAATTTAAATTTACCAAAGACGTTTCAGACGTTTTGAGCAATTGCAAAGGGGTTACCATTCCTAAAACGAAACTCGACATCGTTAATTTGGCACTTGGAGGTTCGAACTCCAACAGTTTTAATGTAGACTACGAAGTGAACGGCAAACCGTATACTGAGGCAACTGTTGTCCGTTGTAAAAATGGTGCTGCGGTGAACTATACCGAAGACTATATGCGTCGCAGAGACCCGGATTGTTTGGTCGTTGCTGATGACCTGCCGACAGACAAACCGAAATTTGAAAACCAGTTCAAACAACCGTTCGAGCCTTTGAGAAAGGATACTTTCAAGTGGTTGAAAGAGCAGGAACTTATCCTTGTTCCGTTTTTGGCAGGTGGAAAAAAGTTTGGTTATGAAGCTATTTTGGTTGCTCCTAGAAATGCCGGATTTTTTGCTTGCGGACTTGCCGATTTGCAGTATTTTGTGAATATCGATGAATATCAAGGCGAATTTAATCCGAAATTGGTGATTTTCTTGGCACCAACTTACAGACATACCCATTTCAACGGGAAACAAGTTGTTGTACACAGCCGTTTACCGGAGGTTTACGAAATGTTTTCCTACAATTTGTATCCGGGTCCGAGTGCGAAAAAAGGCGTTTACGGATTTTTGTTGGACGTTGGCGAACGCGAAGGCTGGGTTACGGCTCATGCATCGGCGGTTAAAGTGATTACACCTTACGAAAACGAAATTGTGATTATGCACGAAGGAGCTTCGGGCGGTGGAAAAAGCGAAATGGGCGAAAATATCCACCGTGAAGCGGACGGAAAAATTCTTTTGGGACGAAATCTCGAAACCGAAGAAAAATTCTTTATAGATATTGATGATCCTTGCGAGTTGCACCCGATTGCAGACGATATGGCATTGTGTCATCCCAA
>WRKV01000067.1 GCA_009777915.1 Bacteroidales bacterium
TGTAACGCAGATAGAGGGCGACGCCATTTGGGGTCGAAATCAAAAAGACATAATCCTTGACCATTGCTCAATGAGCTGGGCAACCGATGAAACCTCGTCGTTCTACGATAACGAAAACTTCACCATGCAATGGTGTATCCTTGCGGAAAGTTTGCGTATGTCCCTTCACGGGAAGGGTGCTCACGGTTATACCGGAATTTGGGGCGGTCGGAAAGCATCGTTTATTAAGAATTTGATTGCTCACAGCGATAATCGCAATCCGAGATTTTGCGGCTCGCGTTATTCCGGTCGACCTAATGATGAATTGGTAGATTTTCGCAACAACGTGATCTACAACTGGGGTGCAAATTCCAGTACTGCCGGCGAAGGAGGAAGTTACAACATGGTGAACAACTACTACCAGCCCGGTCCGCAAAGTGTCAACAATACGCGTATCATGCAGCCTTGGGGTTGTACAGGAGAACATAATCAACCTGCCGGAACTACCGGCGTATTTTACGTAACCGGCAATGTGATGAGGAACGTGAATGGAACGGTAAACACCAATGTAACCAACAACAACTGGAACGGCGTTTCGGGAAACAATACCGTTCCTCAAGGAAGGAATCTCCGTTCCGACACGGAGTTTGAAAAAGGCACCGTCACCACCCTCACCGCAGAGGAAGCCTACGAACAAGTGCTCGACAAAGCCGGAGCAAGTCATGTGAGGGATGCAGTAGATATACGTGTTGTGAACGAAGTGAGAAATCGACTTGCCCCTGCACGTGCCTCCGTTAGCGGAGGTGGCACTCGTGCCGGCATGATCGATAGTCAAGAGGATGTGGGCGGATGGTCCCCGCTCAACAGTTTGCCCCCTGCTCCACGCACACTCAAAGGCACAGCAAACGACGACGGCATTCCCGATGCATGGAAAATTGCCAATGGATTGCCCCTCAACCAAAACATGGCAAACCGATACAACCTGTCGAATATCTACACAAATTTGGAGGTCTACCTTAATTCGTTGGTGGGAGAATAATTAGATCTTTTTTTTGTTTTTTCAAAAAAATTTCGTATCTTTGTAAGTTTTTAGTTTAAACCCACCAATCCATGACTAAACATACAACCCCAAAAAGCAAGAAAATCCCGGTATTAGGCTCTATCATAAAAACCGCAATAGACTTTCGTGGAAAAATAAATTCCGGACCTGTAAGAAATCCTCGAAAAACACAAGAAAGAGTTTTACGAAACCTCTTGCTGAAAGCCTGTTCCACACATTTTGGTGATGCCTACCATTTTCCGGAACTCTTGAAAGAATCAGACTTGATTTCGGCATTCAAAAAAACAGTTCCGACTTTTGATTACGACAGTTTGTACAGTGCTTGGTGGTATCGCACTTTAACCGGAGAACCCTACGTTTGTTGGCCCGGAAAAATAGATCATTTTGCATTAAGTTCGGGAACCGCAGGGGCTTCAAGCAAATACATTCCGATCACACCGGATATGAACAAACAAATTCAGAAAACAAGTATTCGTCAAATTTTTACATTGGCAAAATACGATTTTCCGAATGAAATGTTTGAAAAAGGTATGTTGATGTTGGGCGGAAGTACGCATTTGCAATACAACGGCACCTACTACGAAGGCGATTTGTCGGGTATCACAGCTGGCAATATCCCGTTTTGGTTTCAACACTATTACAAACCCGGAAAACGAATTTCGAAAGAACGAGATTGGCAAGTGAAATTGGACGAAATCGTGAAAAATGCACCCCATTGGGATTTGATGGCAATCGTTGGTGTGCCTGCATGGTACGTCATCTTGATGGAAAAAATTGTGGAAACCTATAAAGTCAAAAACATTCACGATATTTGGCCTAATTTACGAATTTTCTGCCACGGCGGAGTGTCTATTGAACCCTATCGCAAAAGTCTGAATAAATTGTTCGGACAACCTGTTACATTCATCGAAACTTATTTGGCATCAGAAGGTTTTTTGGCATTTCAAAGTCGCCCGAATTCTCTCGGTATGGAATTGGTGTTGGATAATGGTATTTTCTTTGAATTTGTGCCGTTCAACAATGATAATTTCGATGATAATTTTAATCTCAAATCCAATCCGCAAACGTTTACCATTGACGAAATTGAAGAGGGTAAGGAATATGCGTTGCTCATCACCACTTGTGCCGGTGCATATCGTTATTTGATCGGAGATACCGTAAAATTAGTCGATCGAAAACACAACGAAATTATCATCACCGGACGCACCAAATTTTTCCTCAGTATTTGCGGCGAACATCTTTCGGTGGACAACATGACACACGCTGTAAAAAAATTGAGTGATACTGAAAACGTTGAAATTCCTGAGTTCTGCGTGATCGGAGAAGAGTATGAAAATATGTTTGCCCATCACTGGTTTTTGGCTTGTGATGAGCCTTTGGACGCAACCGTTGCTGCACAAAAAATCGATCAGTATTTGAGCGAAGTCAACGATGATTATCGTGTTGAACGCTTGGAAGCAATTCGTGATGTTTCGGTGGAAGTCCTACCAACAAGCGTATTTTACGATTATATGCGTGAACTCGGAAAAGAAGGTGCACAAAATAAATTTCCTCGCGTTCTGCGTGGTAAAAAAATGGAACATTGGTTGAATTATTTGAAAAATAGAAAATGACAGAAGTTGTTTTTTCGGGAATACTCGCAGGTATCGGGTTCGCCTTTATTTTAGGACCTGCATTTTTTACGCTTATCCAAACAAGTGTCGATAAAGGATTTGTTCGAGGTGTTTACTTTGCATCCGGTATTTTTCTAAGTGATGTAACGATGGTTGCAGTCTCTTTTTGGGGAGCTTCCAAAGTTTTCGAAATCCCTTTGGTAAGCCAAATTGTTGGTATTGCAGGTGGCGGAATACTCATAGGATTCGGACTTGATGGACTGATAAAACATAGAAAAAGTCTGAAAGTAAAACTTGAAGATGCTTACGTTGAAAAACGAATTGAAAGCAAAAAGATCGATAAACTCCCTCGCAAAGTATTGTATTTGATCAAAGGATTTGTGCTCAATGTTGTTAATCCGGCTAATTGGATTGCTTGGGTTTTCTTCGTTTCCTTAGTGTCGTCCAACTATTCTAATGAAACAGGACTAAACCTACCGCGAGTTATTATCTTTTTAAGTGTAACACTACTAACGATTTTTGCCGCTGATGTTTTCAAAAGTTATTTAGCAAAATTTATCAAAAAAATGTTAAATGATAAATGGCTTATACGAATGAATATCGGATTTGGAATTATCCTGACGGTTTTTGGAATCTGTCTGATAGGAAACATTGTTTCCAAACTTTATTTCTAAATAATTTATGCAAGAGAAAAAACAACATTGGTGGACGTCCGATTACTCTCTAAAAGAAAAAGTGGCTTTCTTTAGAGATCGAGTATGTTTACCGTCAAACTACACGAAAACCTTACCATCCATAGCAGAAACACATCGCAAACAACTGAAAAATACGGTTTCGGATAAAAAAATAAAAATGGTTTTTTTGGGTGATATTCTGAATATAAATGGTTGGGATTTAGAGGTTGATGATAACATTAAAAATAGTATTTCGAACGCAGATATTATGGTTTACAATCAAGAAGGTGTGATTACGGAAAAACGGAGAATCCTTGCTGTTGCTCACGATCATGATATTTTGGAAAAAATAAAATCCCTTGCACCGAATGCAAAAATACTTGCAAATGTAGCCAATAATCATTCCGGAGATTTTGGTTTGGAGTCTTTTTTACAGTCGAATGAACAGACTGAAAATTTCGGTTTTAACATCTTTGGAAGTGCTGAAAAACCATTTATAGATGTGGATCAATTTCGATTTTTTGGTTGTACACAGTGGTCCAATCAGGCTTTTGATGAAATTATTAATTTTCGATTGACAGATGAAGTCGAGAAATTCGACCGGTATCGTTCTTCCGAAAAGTACAACATATTTTTGCCACATTGGGGTTATGAAATGCAACTTATGCCAACAAAGCAACAGTGTGATTTTACCGACCGATTAATTGGTTGGGATCTGGTGGTTGGAAACCATTCGCACAGCCCGCAACCCGTTGTTTACAACAGTGACAAACAACCGGAATTGATAGCGTATTCATTGGGGAATTTTGCATTTGTTCATTACAATCCGAATCATTTTTATGGAGCTATTCTCGTGTTGGAATTTGATGTTTCTTCGAGCAAACCTGTGTTGTTAAGTTCGGATTATATGCTTACCATTATGGATTATATCCACAGCGAAAAAAAACGAACGATAAAAATTAATCCTATTGACCAACTTAATTATGCAAAATTAAGACGAAAAATAATGCTAAGACCGTCGTATCTTTCTTTCTTTTTCAAGCATTTCAGCCTCTAAATCTAAGCGTCTTTCGGACATCAAAACGAAAAATAAAAAATAAAAAATAGTAATTATGGAAACTACAAAATGTTTAATTATTGGGTCGGGACCCGCAGGGTACACTGCAGCCATTTACACGTCTCGTGCAGACCTCAAACCTGTGTTGTATCAAGGGCTTCAGCCCGGCGGACAATTAACCATCACAACCGATGTTGAAAATTTTCCGGGTTATCCCGATGGAGTAACCGGACCGCAAATGATGGAAGATATGTATAAGCAAGCCAAACGTTTCGGTGCAGATATTCGCACGGGAATCGTTACAGCGGTGGACTTTTCACAACGTCCGTTTTTAGTAACGATTGATGAAAAACATCAACTTTTGGCTGAAACGATTATCATTTCTACGGGTGCTTCTGCGAATTGGCTCGGGCTTGAAAGTGAGAAAAAATTTCAAGGTATGGGTGTTTCCGCATGTGCAACATGCGATGGATTTTTCTACAGAAATCAAGATGTTTGTGTGATTGGCGGAGGAGACACTGCAACCGAAGAGGCGTCGTATTTGGCGAATTTGTGTAACAAAGTTTATTTGATTGTTCGTCGTGATGAATTGCGTGCTTCAAAAGCCATGCAGAAACGCGTTCTGAAAAATCCGAAAATCGAAATTGTTTGGAAACACAAACCCAAAGAAATTTTGGGAGATGACAGCGGTGTAACCGGCATCCAACTTTTTCATTCCGACACCGGAGAGGAGCGTAAACTCGATGTTACAGGTGTTTTTGTAGCCATTGGGCACACACCCAACACCGATTTATTCAAAGACCAATTAGAACTTCATCCCGAAGGTTATATCAAAACTGTTCCGGGTTCGACCCAAACAAGTGTTCCGGGTGTTTTCGCTGCCGGAGATGTGCAAGATTTGTATTATCGACAAGGCGTTACGGCTGCCGGAACCGGTTGTATGGCGGCTATTGAAGTGGAACGTTTTTTACAAGAATAAAAAATAAATTTGTAAAATTTATTTTTTATTCGTATCTTTGCACTCCAAAATCAAGTTGGTTCCGTAGCTCAGCTGGATAGAGCAACAGCCTTCTAAGCTGTGGGTCGGGCGTTCGAATCGCCCCGGAATCACTAAGAATAGCAAGCCTTTCGAGAAATTGAGAGGCTTTTTGTTTTTAGATTCTGACATAAAAATGATATAAAATGACGATTAAATTTTTCATTCAAAATTTGGAAAATTAAAATATGTTTTGTATCTTTGTGGTTTGAAAAACACAAACATTTAGGATATGAAAAATATAAAACATAAAAATATCAGTTCTACAGAAAGTAAAATTCTGACAACCTTTATGGATAAAGATAAAACATGGTTTACGTTATTAGAAGCCTATTCCTGTTTTTCGGAATTGTCTAAAACCGCGATACGTTTTCATCTGAAAAATATGACGGATGGTGGACTTTTGATGCGGATTCGTGAAGGCGTGTACTACATTATACCCTACGAACATGATGCCCGAACCTATATGCCCGATCGGCACTTGTTGGCAGAACCTCTCGTAGGAGGTGATTATTATATTGGCTACTATTCTGCCCTACAAATTCATAGCCTAATAACTCAACCCTCATTAGTCGAAAAAATTGTAGTCAATAAACAAATCAAACCAAGCTCGATTAAGATCAAAAAAGCGAGATTTCAATACATCTACCATAACGAAAAACATTTTTTTGGATATGAAAAAACATGGATTGACAATTTTAACAAAGTGTATTGTTCGGATTTGGAAAAAACATTCATCGATTGTCTTTTCAAGCCGGACTACGGCGATGGAATAGTTGAGATAGGAAAGGCGTTGTATTTTGCTCAAAAAAACATAGATTTTGAAAAACTGATGAAATATATTGATCGGTTTGAATCCGTTGCAGTAGTTAAACGATTGGGCTACCTGTTAGAACTTTTAGAAATTGAAAATCCAATTATAGAGGCACTGCAAGAAAAAACAACCAAATCAGTTGTGTTGTTGGATACAAGTTTGCCAAAACAAGGTAAGATAAATTCCCGTTGGAGCATTCAACAAAATGCAGATATAGAAACTATAAAAAACGCAATTTACACATGATTACACAAAAAGAATTACAACGCAAAGCGGACAATGCAAACATCGCAATTACCCAAATAGAAAAAGATTATATGCTTACATGGATTCTTGCCGGCATCGCACAGGATGAAACTTTGAAAAATCATCTTTTATTCAAGGGTGGTACCTTATTGAAGAAATGCTATTTTGAAGACTACCGATTTTCGGAAGACTTGGATTTTACGGTATATAAAAATGGCAGTCTTTCAGAAAAAGATGTCGAAAATGGTTTTTTGCGAGTTTGCGAATATGTGAAAACAGAATCACAAAACCAACTGTCTTTTGACGCCGAATTAAAAATCAACCGGCAAGGAAACATTACTTTTGAAATGGGATACGTGTCAGTTTTGGGCGGTTTCGGAGCAAATAAAAAAATCAAAGTCGATGTTTCATTAACTGAAAAAATGGTTAATGAACCAGTTTTGAAATCGGTATTTCACAGTTATTCCGACCAGGTGCAAAGCGAATTGCAATGCTATTCATTGGAAGAAGTTTTGTCAGAGAAAATGTGTGCTTTGATGACTCGCTTACAGCCTCGTGATTTGTTTGACCTGTGGTATTTGTTGGAAATACACGAAATGAGAATAGATGAACATTACAATTCGTTTTCTCAAAAAGCCAACCATAGAGGTATTGATTCTGCGAATTTTTTAGGGAAATTTGATGAAACACGACTTCGGTCATTTGAGAAACAATGGAACAACGTGTTGCAAAATCAAATTGAAGATTTACCAAAATTTGAGGCTGTTGAAAGGGAATTGAAAAGACATTTTAGGGTATTTGATGAATACCTTAGAAAACAAAAAATCATTCAAAGCCCGGAATAAAAAAGTTAGTTAGTTTTTGTTTCATCCGCAAGTAATAACATGGCGTTTTTTTACGTTCTTTAGAAAAATCTTTACTATCCATTGTTGAAATTTTTTACAAAGTTACAAAAAAATCTGATTTGAACAATTTTTTTTGATGATTTCCAAAAAAAATCGTATCTTTGCAAAAAATAAACACATTGCCTATGACAAAAATGTGCTGAAAAGCACGGAAAACATATAAAATGGCGTTTTGCTAATCTTACTTTTAGAAACCTGAGAAATTTCAAAGAGTCTTTGAGGATAAGTATAACGCTCGCAGAAATGCGGGCTTTCTTATTTCAAAGAACGGGTAATTCTCAGGACCTCTAAAAGTGGATAAAAAGTCCGCTTTTTTTATTGCCCTAAATCATAAACCATAAATCATAAAACATAAATAACATGAAAAAAATCACCCTAATTTTAATCCTTATCGCAACTTTTGCAACCCAAAGTTTTGCTCATTGTCCAATCCCGCAATGGTGTCCTAATGCGGATTTGCATCAAACTCTTTGTGGAACCCAGAACATCGACCCTATCGAATTTCCCACGGTGATGGGCAAAACCTTGATCGTTGAATGGTGGGCTGACGGCACGCGTTCCGCCCCTACCGGCGCTCCTCCTGCGGGCATTATAGTGTCCGGCACCACCTCGACCAACAATCGTGAATACTTGTTTCCTGTCTCTATCAGTGGCAGACCCAACAACGCCGGTACGTACCACTACACCGTGCTCAATACCTGCGGCGTGGAACTGCTACATGGTAGCATTACTTTGGGACCACCGGCTCCCACAACGCCCGGAACCATCACGTTTAGCAACAATCCTGTTTGTACGGGTGCTGAGTTCTCGGCAAGCATTGCTGCTGTAAGCAATGCAACGTCCTACAACTGGACTGTTCCGGGAAGTATGACCCATGACGGCAGCGATGGCACCACCATAACTATTACCAATGCAGGAACAACAACAGGTAGTTTGGCTGTTTCGGTAACTGCAAGCAATGTTTGTGGAACAAGTGCTCCAAGCACGGCGAATATCACCGTGAATAGTGCCCCTACCATCGGCACAGTGATTCCCACAGTCGACCAAACCACAGAGCAAAACGTCGCCTTTGCATCTACGCTTACGGTTAGTTCCACAGGAACTCCAACGCCTACTATTCAGTGGTATTCGAGCACATCGGCGAGCAGTGCTGCCGGCACCGATGGCACAGCCGTGAGCGGAGCAACAAGCAACACCTTCGATCCGCCAAATGATGTTGTAAACACAACAGGCGTGTTTTACTATGCAGTTGCAACCAACAGTTGTGGAACGGCAGTCACAACCAATACCAGTGGTCGGCATATTGTGACCATGCCGCCACTGCCTGCACAAGGTTGTGATTTTGTGAATAGAGACAGTGCAAGAATTCTCACGGGAGGTCCCATAACAACTGATGTGTGGACTATTCCGGCTCGTGCAGGCGTGGCATCGCAGACTTGGTCGGATTTGGTTGTTTCGCCTGAATGCAACAAAACAACCTATACCGGTGGCTCAAGTCCCAACTTTATTTCGGATTGTAGATACAACAACGAAATTCCATTTCCCGGACATTATTTTTCGTGGTGTGCGGTGATGAAATATGCGGATATTCTTTGTCCGGGTACTTGGCGAGTGCCGACACGTGAGGACTTTAGGGATTTGGATATTTTGATGGGAGGCTCGGGCGAAACCGATTCGCGCAATCCGTCCACAGCAATCAATAGTCAATCATACACCAGCGGCACCAATTCAAACAACTCGGCAGCCAATCACGTTCCTCGCGGGGGAACTTGGGGGGGCTCCCGCTTTACTGCGCTCGCGAGCAATCTCACGACTGCGATTTCGCGCTACTGGTCGTCCTCAGAGAACAGCAACACGAGTGTGTTCTACCTGCGCTACAGTACGTTTGTCGCCCCGCAGGACAACTACAATAAGAATAATGGGCTCGCCCTGCGTTGTGTGAGGTAGATGCAGGTTTTTGTAGGGGCGAGGCATTTATGAATTATGAATGCGATTTGGCGAAGCGTAAAAAACCATGAGCGAAGCGAATACCAAACCGCAGGAAAAAGTCGGAGCCGTAGGCGGAGATCATTTTTTCCTGCAAGCCTTTTTTGGTTACTTTTTTGGGCACAAAAAAGTAATAGAAAAAAAATTTGCTCTCAAAAAAAGTATTAAAGAAAGGATTACAACTCCATACTCCCCTTAAAACGATTCAAAATATCGGTCTCGTGATTCAATAGGGAACGTTTGTTGCGAATGGCTACGCGAAGTTGTTCGATTTGATTGGTCGCATGAGGCATATTGTTCTCTAAATAATTTAGATCACTCAACAATTCCTGAAGTTGACCGGTGAGCAAGTGAACTTTGGTATACTGCTCCGTCAAAAGTAATTGATTGTAAACACGCACGCCCTCTCCTTCAATTTCATCTAAGAATTTTTTCACGGTAGTCTGAACAACAGGATATTTCAAAACACCTGCAATTTCGCGGGTTCCACGTTTGAACGCTACGGCATACAACATACAACTTTCATCACCCATACTCTCAATCCAAAACATAGCATCGGTTTCATTCATCAAAACCAAGTCAAACGCTTTTCCTGAAAACATGAAGTATTCCTGCGAACCGGAAAAAAAAGATTTAACACCAAAATCATCAAGAACATTCAAGGCTGCCTGCTTAATCACAACCGAAGGATACCTGTAAAGATAGGCGGCAGAAGGAATTTCTTTTCCGTCAATCACGCGAATTTCCGTGTGAAATTGGGCATTCACAACCATCGGAAAGGTCAGCAAAAAAACTACTATGTATACTAAATTTCTGATGTTAAATTAATTTTTCAATTTTACAATTTTACAATTTTGCATAACGTTTGACATCCGCATCGGAGATGGTTTTATCGCATAGAATCACTAAGCGTTCGACGATATTTCGAAGTTCTCTCACATTGCCTGTCCAAGTTTGTTTCGAGAGTTCTTGCAACGCCTTATCGGATATGGTTAAATTGGTTTTTCCTTGATATTTACAAATTTCGTTTATAAAATGATTCACTAAATCGGGTAAATCACTTATACGAGAATTAAGGTTAGGAAGTTTCAAAATAATGACAGAAATTCTGTGAAAAAGATCTTCGCGGAAATTTCCGGCATTGATTTCGGCAGGTAAATCCTTGTTTGTTGCGGCGATAACTCTCACATTGACAGAGATATCCTTTTCGCCTCCCACTCGCGTAATTTTATTTTCTTGCAGAGCTCTCAAAACTTTGGCTTGAGCCGAAAGACTCATGTCGCCGATTTCGTCCAAAAACAAGGTTCCGCCGTCGGCTTGTTCGAAAAATCCTTTGCGTTGCTTGATAGCAGAGGTAAACGAACCTTTTTCGTGTCCGAACAATTCACTTTCGATAAGTTCCGACGGAATTGCCGCACAATTCACTTCAATCAGCGGGAAATTGGCTCTCAAACTGTGGTTATGAATGCGTCGTGCCAAAAGTTCTTTTCCGGTGCCGCTTTCGCCGCAAATCAGCACACGGGCTTCGGTTGGAGCCACCTTGTCTGCCATATCCAAAACACGTTTCATCTCAGGACTTTTGCCGATAATTTCGTCGAATTTTCCGATTTTGGTCTTCAAAATTTTGGTTTCGGCAACCAAGTTTTTTTTCTCCAAAGCATTGCGAACACTGATCAGCAGACGATTCAAGTCCAATGGTTTTTCGATAAAATCGTAGGCACCTTTTTTCAAAGCTTCAACAGCAATGTCGATGGTTCCGTGTCCGGAAATCATGATGACAGGCGTGTCTGTCAAGGGTTTTAGGAGTTCCAAAAATTCCAATCCGTCGATTTTCGGCATTTTGATGTCACAAAAAATCACGTCAAATGTCTGAATTTTCGCTTTACCGAGTTCGCCCTTTGTGTTTGGGTTCAAAATTTCGAGGGCTTTTTCGGCGGTTTCAGCCTCTTCGACAAGATAGTTTTCGTATTCCAAAATATCTCGAAGGCTTGCCCTAACAGCACGTTCATCGTCTATGATCAGAATTTTTTGCGACATAATAATGCACAAAGATACAAATTTTTTTTGATATGAACAAATGATTGTTCATAATCTTTGCGAAAAAAGTGTTGTAAACTTTTGTTGTTGAAAGAAAATTCGTTGTTTCAAAAAAAAATCAAAAAAACCTTGATATTTTCAAAATTTTTTGTATCTTTGCATGGCGGAATGTGTGAAACAGACAATAAAATCTATAAAATATAAACGAATAATAACTAAAAAACAATGAAAAAAACGTTTTCAAAAATCTTTGCAATGCTTGCAGTAGCAAGCGTTTTGACAGTGGGTTGTACCAATCTCAAAAACATGGTAAGCAACCATGATCGTGATGCGGAATATGTTCAAACTCCGAACCCGATGGAAAATCATGGGGATGTTGTAAAAATCAATATCGCAGGATCGTTCAAACCAAACTATTTTCACAAAAATGCGGGTATGCTTTTTCAACCGGAATTGAAGTACGACGGTGGAAGTCTTTTGCTTAAACCTATCGTTTTGAAAGGCGAATCGGCAAACGACCTACAAGGCACAACCATTCCAAGAACCGGTGGAAAATTTACGTACACCGAAGACGTTCCGTTCGCACCGGAACTGAAAGATGCTAAATTAATCGTGAACCCTACGGTCTTTGTGGCGAAACGTGCGAAAAACGCCGTACCAACAACAAATGCAGATGCTTTGGCAGTTAAAGGTGCACTTCCGCTTAGCGAAAAAACAATCGCATCGGGTGTAAACGTTACGCCTCAATTGGTAGATTTCACAGATGCAGCGCCGAGTTTGGGTAAAGACAACTATACCCCACCGCAAAATATCTTTCAAAAATCAGCACTCTTTTTTGCGAAAGATTTGTGGAACTTAAACACGAATTTGCCTACAAACAGGGCAGAATCAGCCAGAACAGCGATTGCAGAAATGAGCAAAGCATTGGCGAGCGATCAAGAAATTGCATCGATTACCATCACAG
>WRKV01000068.1 GCA_009777915.1 Bacteroidales bacterium
TTTTGGAAACCTTAGAAAACGGATATACAATAATTATTGATGAACTTGACTCAAAACTACACCCAAACCTAGTAAACAAATTGGTATCATTGTTCAATTCAAAAGAGTTTAACCCAAACAATGCTCAACTCATTTTCAATACTCACGACACAAACTTATTGAACACCGGGCTGTTTCGTCGCGACCAAATTTGGTTCACAGAAAAAAACAAATACGGCGAAGCAAAACTATATTCTCTCGCAGATTTCAAATCAAGTAAAGTGAGAAAAAATGAATCTTATGAAGATAATTACATCAGAGGAAAATACGGTGCAATTCCCTTTTTAGGCTATTTTGATGATCTAAACAATTTGCCACAATATGAAGACAAAAAATAAAAAAATAGAGCAAATTGAATCAAGGAAAAAACACAAAGAGCAATTAAAATTAAGCAGAAAATTTGCTCCTAATTTGGAAAGACCGATTGCTAATTTAGCTGAAAAATCAACTAAATCCATCTTGATTGTTTGTGAAGGGGAAAAAACCGAACCCTCATATTTCAATCAATTTGAAATTCCATCATTGACCATAAAAGCCGTTGGAACCGGACATAATACCATTTCATTGGTCAATAAGGCAGAAGAATTTGCAAGTCAAAAAAAATATGATCAAGTGTGGTGCGTTTTCGATAAAGACGATTTTAGCGAACGCAGTTTCAATGATGCAATACAAAAAGCATTGTCAAAAAAATTCAAGGTTGCATACTCTAATCAATCGTTTGAATATTGGCTTATTCTTCATTTTAACGACCATCAAGGAGGTCGTATGCATCGAGACGATTACAACAAAAAAATCAACACATATCTTAAGCCTTTTGGTGTGGTTTATGATGGTAAAAGAAGTAAAATAATTACTGAACATTTTTTCGAGTTATTAAGTGGGATAGACGAAAAAACAGGAGAAAAACGAATTAAGTTAGCTATAAAAAGAGCCAAAACAATCTATGATAAACTTGACCATAAAAATCCGGCAAAAGAAGAATCTTCAACGACAGTTTTTCGATTGGTGAAAGAATTGCAAAAATATGCGTAATTTGTAACAAACAACCAAGTATTGCCAACAGCCATACAAATCTGATTTAGTTTTTCCCAATTCGGAGCCGTAAATCTGGTTTTGGCACCGAAAATGTTATCAACAGGAAACGGAACACCCAATTTCACATTTTAGGGTGTAAAATTGGGTGTTATCTTTGCAACTTGTTGATTATCAAGTGTGCGGCGGAGAGCGAGGGATTCGAACCCCCGGACCTGTTACAGTCAACGGTTTTCAAGACCGCCGCAATCGACCACTCTGCCAGCTCTCCGCTGCAAAGTTACAAAAAATTTTTGAATTGACAAAATTTTTTCTTAAAAATTCGCATTTTTTTTGTATCTTTGCAGTTTGTATTCATTGAAATGCTTAGAAATTTTTTTATACTCGTCTTTTCATCAGTACCTTTCCTGTTTTTTGCACAAGATTGCGGTGTTCTCAATAGTTTAGACATTCCAACTTCCCACACAGCGTGTCGAAGAGATACCTTACATTTGAATATCAACAACCCTTCTCTTACCTATAAATGGAATGATAGCACAACCCATCCGTATTATATTTTTCCGTCTTCGGGACGTATAGATACACTCGTTTGGGTTGAAATTACTGATCATTCAGAGAAAGATTGTAAAGATACTTTTTACATTATTATCGACACATTCCCTGCTCCCATAATTGATAAAAAAGAGATCATCGATACAACGTTATGCCTTGGGGATACATTGAAATTGACGAAAGCAGACGTTTTGCATGCCGATCGATTCGATTGGCGAATTTCTGAAAATCCGGGATTATTGCAGGAAAATATCGACGAATTGAACGTTATTTTTGATACCACAAAAATAAATTATAGTCGTGTTCATTACGTAGTTACTTATGTTAGAAATGTTTGCCCTAACGATTACTATTGGTTGTCTGTTTACAACGTTCGCGATACGGTTGCCTCCATATTTTTTGCAAAACCTCCTATCGTTGATTTAGGATTAGACACCGCTCTTTGCAGTGGTGAACACGTTTTGCGGGCTCTTAATCCTTCTGATTTTGATATTCCAGAATATAAATTTCAGTGGAACGATGATGAGAACCATAATCAAAATACATTTACGGTTTCTTATGATAATCAAGGTATGCATTTTGTCGAAGTTTGGAATGAATTTTGCAGAACAAAAAGTCCGGAAGACTCGATTCGCTACACCGCTGTTGATACCATCCATAATGTGACGTTTTTTCCTCCCGAATGGGTCAATGCTCACCAACTGATTGGCGATACAACAATTCCCAAAGATACTCGGATAACATTAGATGCTTCGGCTGAAGACCCAACAGGAATGACCACTTATCATTGGGAAGATGATACGACTCTCGTCAGTGCAATCAGAACAGTTTCTGTGGGAAGTTACACCGTTACACTGAAAGATAGTGCGGGTTGTGAACAACACTATTCGATTACGGTTGCTGAGTGGAAAAAAGAAGATTGTGAAAAGAGTTCGAACATCGCTATGCCCAATGTTTTCACGCCAAACGGTGATGGAATTAATGATGATTTTTTGCCGATTTCATTCAGCGAAATACATAATTTTCGCATAAAAATTTACAATCGATGGGGACGTCCGGCTTACAGTTTTGAACATAAGGGCAATCTTTCAGACGCAACGTGGACAGGTTGGAATGGAAAAAACGGAAGTTCGGAATCTCCGGAAGGCGTGTATTTTTGGGTCATTGGCTACGAGGACCCATGTGGTACGAGTTCTCAAAAACGAGGATCCGTAACATTGTTACGTTGACAGTATTTGTGAATGCCACATTCGTTGCATTTAGGTGCTCTTGCTGTGCAAACATAGCGTCCATGCAGGATAATCCAATGATGAAAATCAGCAACTTTTTCGAGTGGAACTAATTTCATTAATTCTTTTTCGGTTTCCAAAGGTGTTTTGGAATTTGGTGTGAATCCGATTCGTGCAGACACGCGGAACACGTGCGTATCAACGGCTAACGTGGGTTTGTGATAAATCACGGATGCAATCACATTCGCCGTTTTTCGTCCGACACCGGGCATTTTTTGCAGCAAATCCACATCATCGGGAACAACATTCTTAAATTCATTCACCAACACATTCGCCATACCAATCAAATTTTTCGCTTTATTATTCGGATATGAAATGGATTTGATCAATAAAAAAACCGTTTCAAAATCGGCTTTTGCAAGAGATTTTGCAGTAGGAAATTGTTTGAAAAATGCAGGCGTAGTCAGGTTTACACGCTTGTCGGTGCATTGTGCCGAAAGAATAACGGCAACCAATAATTGATACGGATTTTTGTATTGCAATTCCGTTTGGGGCAAGGGTTGATTTTTTTCAAACCAAGCGATGATGGCTTTACAGCGAGCGGATTTTGTCACGACGAAAAAAGGATTTGATAAGTGAATTCATGTCTTTGGAAATGTTCCAAAAGTATACGGAAAAGCCTGTAATTGCTACTAAAATCAAACTTCGATACAAACTATCAACAAGCGGATTTTCTAATTTCGGCAAGATAAAATTGATGACTAATAATCCTCCAATAATGACCAAAATTTTCAGCATATTTATTGAAAACGGATGCAAATTAAGTTTCCATTTCACAAAGGCAAGCATGACGAAATTGTAGATAATAAAGGCGATTGCCGTGGCGAGTGCTGCACCGGATATGTTGTGAACAGGGATTAACGAGAGGTTGAGTCCGATGGTTGCAATCGTCAGAAACACCATAAAAAACAACATATAATAATAGTATCTGGAAAACGTTACGAACACTCCGGCAAACCCTGCGATTGTATCGAAAATTCTGGCAATCCCGAGGAACAGTACTACATATTTTCCGGCAGAATACACTTCAGAATTGGGTATGTAATGAAACACCGTGTCGATGTTTATCCAAAGAAAAATAAAAATCAAACTACTCACCAACAGCTGATTCAGACTCACTTTTTGAAACAATTCCTGTGCTTTATGATGGTCGTTTTCTTTAATCGCTTGTGCAGCGATCGGCGAGGAAATCGCTTGCAACGAGCGGTTGGGAATCTCAATGATGGCGACCATATACATTGCGATACTGTAAATTCCGCTATACTCCAGCCCCATCATTCCACCTACCATAAACATGCTTACCTTTCCTGCCAAAGCCGCACCAATAGAGGATAGTACGACAAACCCCGTGAAATTTATCACCTCTTTTTGCAACGGTTTTTCGATATAACTAAAATCGTGTTTTAACGAAAATTTCCCCATCGCTATGATATAAATTCCGTTTAACATCATCATGATTCCGTACGTCGAAACCATCGCCAAAATAAATTGCGAAAGCGTGAAAAAGCCCCAAAAATAAAGCAAGATCACAGCTACATTCATCAGTCGCAACAACACTTCGCGAATGAATCTGGGAATGACAATGCGCATTAAATTGGTGGCGTATGTTTCGAATGCACTTGTAAACGCCCAAAATATAGCCAACGGAATGACGTAGTAGAAAAACGCGTTGAATAGCGACGATTCCGCTTCAAAGTATTGTGTAATTCCGGTTTTCAAACATACGTAAAGAAGTCCGAAAATAATAGCACCGAACGTTGGAAACAGCAGTAAATAGAATAGAAATCCGTTGTTGTGAGAATTTTTATCGGTCTTAAAAAATGGAAAAAATCGCAATCCCGACGAACCGATTCCGAGAGCCATCAAGCCTCCCAAAATCGCTGCTGCTTCAATCATCACACGCGTTAGTCCGAGTTCTTCCGGCGTTAGAAACTTCGTTGAAACAAACATCGTAGTGATAAACCCGATGAATGCTCCAACGTAGTTAACTATCGTGCCTTTCAGACTTTGGCGAATGATGATTCCCATGTGTTTTTACCTTCTTATTCAGCTGCAAACGCTTGATAAAAGTACGGAATAGTTTCGATGCCTTTGTAGAAACGTTCGAGTTCGAAACTTTCGTTTGGCGAGTGAATCGCATCGGCTTCCAAACCAAATCCCATCAAAATAGATTTCAATCCCAACACTTTTTCAAACGTTGCAATGATGGGAATACTTCCTCCGCTTCGCACCGGAATTGGCGTTTTTCCGTAAACCGTTTCGAATGCTTTTTCGGCTGCTTTGTACGCCGGCATATCCATTGGCGAAACGTAGGCTTGTCCGCCGTGAAGCGGTTTTACGTTTACTTTCACATATTTCGGAGCCGTACTTTCCAAATGTTTTTTGATGAGTTCGGAAATTTTGATATGGTCTTGTGCAGGCACCAAACGCATGGAAATTTTGGCTTTCGCAACAGACGGAAGTACGGTCTTTGCACCTTCTCCGATGTAGCCCGACCAAATTCCGTTCACATCTAACGAAGGACGAATACCTACACGTTCGTTGGTCGTAAAACCCTTTTCGCCCCACTCCTCAGCGATGTCCAACGCTTTGTTGTAATCCTCTTGCGAGAAAGGTGCTTTTGCCATTGCAGCACGCTCTTCGGCAGAAATTTCAATTACATCATCGTAGAATCCCGGAATGGTAATACGATTATTTTCGTCCAACAAATCGGCAATCATTTTTGCCAAAACATTGGCAGGATTCGCTACTGCACCGCCGAATAATCCGGAATGCAAATCTTTATCCGGTCCGATAACTTCTACTTCGACATAGCTCAAACCACGCAATCCTGTAGTGATAGCGGGGATGTCTTTGGCAATCATACTTGTGTCGGAAACCAAAATCACATCAGCGTTCAACAGGTTTTTATGTTCAACACACCACGCCTCCAAGTTCGGAGAACCGATTTCCTCTTCGCCTTCGAGCATGAATTTTACGTTGCAAGGCAGTTGGTTTGTTTTTACTAGATACTCAAAGGCTTTGGCGTGCATAAACAATTGTCCTTTGTCATCATTTGCACCGCGAGCGTAGATTTTTCCATCTCTAACTTCGGGCTCAAACGGAGGCGTTTTCCACAAGTCAAGCGGGTCGGCAGGCATCACGTCGTAGTGTCCGTAAACCAAAACTGTTTTGAGTTTGGGGTCGATAATTTTTTCAGCATAAACCACCGGATTTCCTTTGGTAGGCATCACTTCGGCTTTGTCAACACCCGCATCTAACAGCGATTTTTTGAGATATTCGGCACATGCCTGCATATCTTTCATGTCTCCACCCGAACTGATGGACGGAATACGAATTAAACCGAATAATTCTTGCAAAAAACGGTCTTTGTTGGTTTCAATGTAATTTTTTAGATCTTTCATAGGTTTTATTTTTTTTGATTATTTTTTGCAAAGATACGAATTTTTTTTGTATCTTTGCACAAAATTTGCTTGTAACGATGAAAAAATTAGATTGGTATTTGATTCGAAAATTTCTGGGAACCTTTGTGTATTCTTTGATTTTGATTATTTTGGTGGTGATTGTGTTCGACGTTTCGGAAAAAATCAACGATTTTATAGAGAAAAACCCTTCGCTGCACGCTATCATCTTTGACTATTATGTGAATTTTATTCCGTTTTTCGTGAATATGTTCAGTGCACTGTTTACGTTTATTGCGGTGATTTATTTCACGTCGCGATTGGCTGCAAACTCCGAATTTATTGCTATGCTCAGCGCCGGAATCAGTTTCAAACGCTTGCTGATTCCTTACTTGATTTGTGCGTTTTTGATCGGATTGGTCAATGTGTATTTGTCGAATGTAACGATTCCGAAAGTGAACCGACCGCGTATCGAATTTCAAGAAAAATATATTTGGAATCAGTTCTATAATCGCGATCGCAACATTCATATTCAACAGGATTCGGCAACGTTTATTTATGTGGAAAATTTCGATATTCTGGGCAATACAGGCTATCGGTTTACTTCGCAAACTATCGATCCGGAAGATGGTTTGTTGCAAAAAATTTCGGCAGAATCTGCTCGTTACGATTCGGCTGAAAACATTTGGGTCTTGACCAACTATCACGTGCGAACCTTAGATTCGGTGGGCGAAACCATTGAACACGGATTTGAAAAACGAATCGAACTTGCACTGAGTTCTGCGGATTTTGGTCGCCGAAAAGAGGAAGTTTCGATGATGACGTATCGCGAATTGCAAGAGTTTATCGAACGCGAACGGCTTAGAGGTTCGGGGCGTTTGAAAGAATATCAATATGATGCGATGGTTCGATTTTCGCATCCGTTTGCAGCGTTGGTGTTGACCTTGCTGGCGGTTGCGATTTCGTCTCGAAAAAATCGCGGCGGAACAGGATTTCATTTGGCGATGGGCTTGATGATTGCTTTTACGTTCATATTCTTTTTGCAGGTTTCGCGGGTGTTTGCAACGTTTGGAAGTTTTCCGGTGTGGCTGGCGGCATGGTTTCCGATTATTGTGTTTGGCTTGTTTGCCTTGATTTTACTGAGATTAGCACCGAGATAATATGCCGATTTTTACCTCTATTTACTCGTGGTTTACACGCCAACGCATTCATCAAATTGAATTGTTTTTGAAATATCCGCACGATGTTCAACGAGATTGGTTGTCCAATCTTTTGAAATCCGCACAGGACACGGAATACGGACGATTACACGATTTCAAATCTATCACTTCTGCGGAGGAATTTCAACAACGAGTTCCGCTAAATTCCTACGATACGCTAAAGCCCTACATCGAGCGTTTGCGTAGGGGAGAACAGCAATTGTTGTGGCATTCCGACGTGAATTGGTTTGCGAAATCATCGGGCACCACAGCGGGAAAAAGCAAGTTTATTCCGGTGAGTGCGGAATCGTTGGAGGAGTGTCATTACAAGGCGGGAAAAGATATGTTTTCGTTGTATTTGAACAATCACGAGGACTCGCATTTGTTCGACGGACGAAGTTTGGGAATGGGCGGCAGTCACCACATTTGCGAGATGAACAGCGATGCATTTTATGGTGATGTGTCGGCGATTTTGATTCAAAATTTGCCGTTTTGGGCGGAGTTTTTTCGCGTGCCGCATTTGGAGATTGCCTTGATGGATGAATGGGAGGAAAAAATCGAAAAAATGGCTCACACCACCATCGAACGAAATGTAACCAATATCGCCGGAGTGCCTTCGTGGACGCTGCTTTTGCTGAAACGTATCTTGGATATTACAGGCAAAAAAGACATCAGCGAAGTGTGGCCTAATTTAGAAGTTTTTTTCCACGGCGGCGTGAGTTTTACACCGTATCGAAAACAATTCAAACAACTGATTTCATCGCCGAAAATGAATTATGTGGAAACGTATAATGCCAGCGAAGGATTCTTTGGAATCCAGGACACTGTAGGCGGAGACGATATGTTGCTGATGTTGGATTACGGTATTTTTTACGAATTTATGGACATGAATTCGAACCAAATTCTGACGTTGGATCAAGTGGAATTGCACAAAAATTATGCCATGGTGATTACGACTAATGCGGGGTTGTGGCGTTATGTGATTGGCGACACGGTGCAGTTTACGTGCCTTTCGCCGTACAGACTGAAAATTACCGGTCGCACGAAAACGTTTATCAACGCGTTTGGCGAGGAATTGATTGAGGATAAT
The DNA here is from genome assembly GCA_009777915.1 of Bacteroidales bacterium. Taxonomy (GTDB): domain Bacteria; phylum Bacteroidota; class Bacteroidia; order Bacteroidales; family P3; genus WRKV01. The sequence continues at coordinate 8,603 of WRKV01000068.1, forward strand.
GCTCTCAAAGCCCTTGCCATTGCTTGCGAAAAGACTCATGCCGAAATTGCAGATTTTACGGCTGCTCCGGTTTATATTGATCAAAAAGGATGTCATCAGTGGTTGATCGAATTTGCGAAAATGCCGGCGGATTTGTCGTATTTTTCGGAAGTTTTAGACAATGCGTTAAAGGCTCAAAACAGCGACTACGAGGCGAAACGCTATCACGATTTGATGTTGACGTTGCCGGAAATTATTGCAGTTCCGGAGCAAACATTTTACCGATGGTTGAAGCAAAAAGACAAGCTGGGCGGGCAACACAAGGTGCCGCGTTTGTCGAACGATCGGAAAATTGTTGAGGAAATTTTAGAAATTGTACAGGTCTGAGATGCTCGCGTTCATTTCGACGCGGCGGATAATTTCCGCAAACGTATCAGCGACGCTGAGAACGGTGATTTTATCGCTTTGCATTTTTAGCGGAATGGTATCGGTTACAAACAATTCCTCGAGTTCGGATTCTTGAATATTTCGATAGGCATTGCCTGTGAGCAGGGGATGTGTGATCATCGCTCTGACGCTTTTGGCGCCGTTTTCCTTGATAATGTTGGCGGCTTTGCAGATGGTATTTCCGGTGTCGATGATGTCATCGAGCAGAATCACATCTTTGCCTTGCACATCTCCGATCAGTTGAATGCTGCCGATTTCGTTAGGTCTGTTGCGTTGTTTGTAACAGATCACAAATCCCGTTCCGAGTGCTTTGGCGTAGGCGTTGACACGTCGTGCACCTCCTACGTCGGGCGATGCAAAAATGACGTTTTCGAAAGTAGAATTTCTTTTCAGATGGTCTAAAAAAATCTTTGATGCAAAGATATGATCGACCGGAATGTTGAAAAAACCTTGAATTTGGTCGGCATGCAAATCCATGGTAATAATTCTGGAAACCCCCGCTGTTGCGAGCATATCGGCGATGAGTTTGGAACCGATGGAGACTCTCGGACGATCTTTTCGATCTTGTCGTGCATATCCGAAATACGGAATTACGGCGATAATTTTTCGTGCCGACGCTCGTTTAGCGGCATCGATCATCAGAAAAAGTTCCAAGATATTTTCTGCGGGTGAGAATGTCGATTGGACGATAAACACGTCGGATCCGCGCACATTGACATTGAGCGAAGGGAGGATTTCGCCGTCGGAAAACGAGAATACTTCCGATTCTCCGAGTTTTTGTCCGAACGCTTCCGCGATTTTTTCGGCGAGGTACTGCGATGCCCGACCGGAGAAGATATTGACGTTGGGTTCCATGATTTGAGTTATGGTTTATGAATTATGATTTATGAATTTTTTTTTCATTCATCGCGGGCGTATGCCATACGCCTTTACGGTTTAGTGTGCTACCGGCACGTCTATCTCCGTTCTTTTCACAAAGAAAAATCCAAAAATAGCCATTGCTAACAGTGTTGATAGTGCGATAATTGCTCCCATATCTATGTGTTTTTTTTACCTTTATTTTTTAAATATCTTGCCAACAGCAGTCCGCCAACAAAACAGGAGGCGGAAACCACAGAGCCAAATACGTAGATCATCCAAACTTCACTAAGGTCTGATAAGAAAGAGGTTATGACGATTGCGGTCATAACGTACTTCGACACATCTAAGAGCCATCGTACCATTTCTTTGCCTATATCCATACTTTCTACGTTTTAATTTTGACAGTGCAAAGTTACGGAAAATTTTTGGAATATGCAAACTTTATGTCTTAATACTTTTTTTGGGAGCAAATTTTTTTATTTATGATTTATGAATGATGAATTATGATTTGCTTCGCCAAATCGCATTCATAATCCATAATTCATAATTCATAATTCATAATCCATTAATCACTATTCACTAATCACTAATCACTAATTTCCAACCGTTTACAAACTTTGGCACGGTTTTTGTATAGTGTGGAAAAAAACAACGAAATTTCGATGGGTTATTATTGTACGTGCGTGGATTTTTTTGTAATTTTGTGATTGTGAAAATTCAAACCTTTCATTACAACAAACCAAACCGTCCATTTTAACAACAACCAAAACCAACTTTTCAACAAACCAAAACCAACTTTTTTTAACAACCAAACCCAAACCAATGACCAAAAAAGCATACATATTTCCGGGACAAGGTGCTCAGTTTGTGGGCATGGGGAAAGACCTCTACGACCATTCGGAAACGGCAAAAGCGATGTTCGAACAGGCTAACGAAATTTTGGGATTTCGGATTACCGACCTGATGTTTTCGGGCACCGACGAGGATTTGCGTCAAACCAAAGTTACGCAACCGGCGGTGTTTTTGCATTCGGTTGTCGCTGCTGTCGCAGCGGAAACGGTCGAAACGACCGTTTCCGGTACACGGTCAACGGTACACGGTACAGGGTATGAACAATCGGAAATGGTTGGCGATAATGCATCACGTAGAGACGCAATGCATTGCGTCTCTACTACAAATGACGGCAATAATTATGGCACGGATTACAAATCCGCGCCAGCGGTTCACGGTTCACAGATCACGGATCACCGTTCACCGGACATGGTGGCGGGACATTCGTTGGGTGAGTTTTCGGCGTTGGTGGTGGCGAAAGCATTGAGTTTTGAGGATGGATTGCGGTTGGTGGCGGCTCGGGCTAACGCGATGCAAAAAGCCTGCGAACAAAATCCGGGAACAATGGCGGCGATATTGGGATTGGAGGATGAGGTTGTGGAGGAAATTTGTAAACAAATTTCCGGTACACGGTACAGGGTACACGGTACAGGGTGTGACCAATCGGAAACAGACGGCGATGGGGCGAAGCACCGTTCACCGTTCACCGTTCACCGTTCACCCATGAGCGAAGCGAATATCGTGGTGCCGGCGAATTACAACAGTCCGGGGCAGTTGGTGATTTCGGGAACGAGGGCAGGAGTGGAAATGGCTTGCGAACAACTGAAACAAGCAGGGGCTAAACGTGCTCTCCCACTGAACGTGGGCGGTGCGTTTCACAGTCCGCTGATGCAACCTGCCGCCGACGAACTGAAACACGCTATCGAACAAACAACGTTCAACACGCCGATTTGTCCGATTTACCAAAATGTTGACGCTCAACCACATACCGATCCTGCGGAGATCAAAAACAACCTGATCTTACAACTGACGGCTCCGGTGAAATGGACGCAGATTGTTAGGAATATGGCGGACGCCGGTGCGGAATTCACCGAATTTGGTCCGGGGAATGTGTTGATGGGGTTGGTGGGGAAGATTGTGAAATAGTGATTAGTGAATTATGAATTATGAATTATGAATGATGAATTATGAATTACCATATAAAAAACAAAATTCCACTTGCCCTGAAAGGGCAATAATCAATAGCGTAGGGCAACGCCCTACGAAAAAAAAATAAAAAATATGAAAAAATACGACTATAACAACGAAAATCTGGAAACCAACGATTCGGGGGTGAAGGAGCCGGGGGTGGCGTATGTCGGTACACGGTACACGGTACACGGTACACGGTGGGACGAATCGGAAACGGTTGGCGACAATGTGCCACGTAGGGGCGTATTGCATACGCCCGACGGCGATGGAATCGC
>WRKV01000069.1 GCA_009777915.1 Bacteroidales bacterium
TTCCTCCTTTGGAGGAGTACGGCGAAGCCGGGAGGTGGTTTATGACCATCGCTGGCGAGGGGGTTATGACCACCCCGGCACTTCGTGCCACCCCTCCAAAGGAGGGGAATTTAATTTACAATTTACGGATTTACTAATCACTATTCACTAATCACTATGGTACATCCCGCACACAACGCAGGGCGAGCCCGCGATTCTTAGCAAGGTCATCCTGAGGGAAGACGCGGCCACCCGTGTCAAAGAACCAGTAACGAGCATTCGCAGTGGTAGCCTCTGAGGACGACCAGTAGACCCCGTACGACCCCTGAGTGGTCAGCGTCCCTGTCCTAGAGCAACTGCCAACGTAAGCACCTCCCCAAAACTGCCCGGCACCGGAAGTTCCGGAAACATCAATAAGTTTGTTTCTTACGGCAGCAGCACCGCTACGGTCGATACCGGTACCCCCAAGGGCGATATCCAAATTAATAAAATCCTGACAAGTAGGAACTCGCCAATCATCGGGACAAAGCACAGTAGCATGCGTCATAACAGCACACCAAGAAAATAAATCTCCAAAATAATTCGCAGTGTTTTCGCCTTGATTGATCGCTGTAGGACGGGTTTCGTTGGTGCCGGTTATGCGATTTTGACGACAATCATTATTAAAGTTCGGATCAGAACCACCCGCAAAACCTGTTTTTCCGCAAGTAGAGGTCAACACCACATCAGACCATTCCTGAGAGATGCCTCTGCCGGAAATCGCCCAAGTGGTGGAGGTTTTAAAATACTGCGTGCCGATACCCGTGAATGTAGTGCCGTCCCTTGTTGGCGAGCAGCGGTTATCGCTTGGCGTTGGGTTGGTGGTGGCAGCACAGACAGGTATGGGATGTATGATGGTATGTCTCCCGCTGGTATTGTTAGTTGCTGTCGTGCTACCGCAACGGTCAGTTGCCACGGCATAGTAGTACACGCCGGTGGTGTTGATTGTTGTTACGGGTGGTGCAAAAGTTTTGCCTGTGGCACCGCTCACGGCTGTTCCGCTTGCTCCGGCTGAACTGCTTGCCGTTGTGCTCGAATACCATTGTATGGTAATCGGTGGCATACTGCCAATCGGATCATCTGTGAGAGTGAGCGTGGAATCGAAGGCTATGTTTTGGGGTGTGGCTTGGTCAATGGTAGGTGTAACCGTGCCGATGGTGGGTGATCCTGCCAAAGTGATACTGCCATGTAGCAACTCTACGCCACAGGTATTGCTTACGGTGTAGTGGTGAGTGCCGGGAGCTGTAGGCGTTCCTCTGATGATAACAGGCGACGAATGCTCCCGATTCTCGGGCGGACCCGAAACCGTGATGCCATCAGGCGTGTTGATAGACGCAAAACGTGTACCGTCAGTCCACCAATTGATGATTAGAGTTTGTCCGATTACAGAAGGAAACTCGATATCATCTATCGCTTGGCCTGCACAGAGAACCTGATGCAAATCGGCGGTGGGACACCATTGCGGAATAGGACAATGAGCAAAACTTTGGCTCGCAAAAGTTGTAAAAAAGATTAAGATTAGGGTGATTTTTTTCATAGGTATTTTATGGTTTATGTTTTATGATTTATGGTTTATGATTTTTGGCAATAAAAAAAACGGACTTACTATCCGCAACTGAGGTTTTCGACGACCCAAATATTCAAATAAGATAAGCCCGCAATTTGCGAGTGCTCACTTATTCTTGAATATTTTGGAATTGTCGAAATTTCAGTTACAAGAATAGTAACGCTATTTTATATTTTCGTTTTTTACATATTTTTTAATTAAAATTAGACTGCAAAGATACGAAAAAAAAATGACATGCAAAGCATTTCGTTTTTTTTTCTGTAGAGACGTGGCATGCCGCGTCTCTACAAATTCGGGCACGGTCAATAGCAAGGGGATGTCTCCGCTACGCACGCTTTGCGTGCTCCGGTCGACATGACGGCAAAAAATCGGAACAAAGGGTAAGGCTGAAAGCCTTTTATCAGTCAGCGTAGGGCATCGCCCTACGTTGCGTTCGTATCCCCTCTCGCCAAAGCCCTGTAAGGGCGTAATCCGATTTGATGTCGCCCTTTCAGGGCTCTATTGGGTGGTGTCGCCTTGTTCGTAGGGTGTTACCCTACGCTGTTGATTACGCCCTTTCAGGGCGAGAGGCGAAGCGTAAAACACCATGAGCGTAGCGACGAATACGTTACCGCAGGAAATGTCAGAGCGTAGCGGCGACGTATTTCCTGCAAAGAGTTTTTTTGAATACTTTTTTTGCTCTCAAAAAAAGTATTAGGAAAAAGTAATAAAAAATTATAGGCACGGATTACAAATCCGTGCCAGCGGCGTGCTCCGCTCGACATGACGACGAAAAATAGTGAAATGTAGGGGCGACGCATGCCTCGCCCCTACATTTCACCGTACCGTAATCGTCTGCCCCTCTTGGGCTAAATGTAAAACAAGTTGAGAAACATACATCGTAATGTCCGTTACACCACTGAAATTGATGAGATCCGGCGTGTCGGAAAGTCTGTGATAATGCTTAACTTGTTTGGTGTCGGTAAACGTGCGAAACCACAACACCGGAATACGCTCAACATAAAAAGAATAATGATCGCTAAGTCGAAAACCCCAAGAATTGTACTCCACTTGAAAACCGCTCCCGGTCTCTGTTTCGGAAATTAAAGCATCGAATTCCACCGCCGTATGGACACCCGCAACAATCAAAACGGAATCCAAATGCCCAACCATATCGATATTGATCATGGCAACGATGTTTTCTTTCGGAACAGGCGGATTTTGGACGAAATACTTCGACCCGTGCATACCCCTTTCTTCCGCAGAAAACGCAACAAAAATAACGTTCCGTTCCGGTTTTTTTTTCGCAATAAATTTTGCACTTTCTATCAAAACCGCCACACCCGAAGCGTTGTCATCTGCACCGTAATACACCATTTTGGTTTCGCCGAAACCTCTTGTTCCCAAATGATCGTAATGGGCTCCCACCACAATATACTCCTCCGAATTTTTTGTACCGCGAATCATCGCAACTACATTGGTGCCATGTGCCAAAGCCCCCGTTTTGTAGTATATTCCGGAACCTCTGGAAATAATTTCTTCTTCGATAATGCCGGCATTGACATCATTCGAATCAACTCGTATCCAACGATTGAAAGGGAAAATTTGATAACCTTCATCGTAAAGCAATTCGCTTTCGATGGCTTGAAAATGCGACAAAATATAGTTTGCCGCTTTTCTTTCGCCTTCGCTGTCTGCAAGCCGCCCTTCCAACTCATCCGAAGCGAGAAACCGAATATGTTTCTCAATGTCCGCCGAATCAATCGTTACAAGTTCTTGTATGCACTCGTTTTCCTGCTCAATTTGCACGGTTTGTACCGCCGGAGTTGTACAACTATTCAGCGAAATACACCAAAAAATAATAAAAAAGCAAAAAAATTTGGTCATTTCATTTTTTTTTTGTAACTTTGTAGTCCTTTTTTGCGAAAGTAGCTCAGTTGGTAGAGCACGACCTTGCCAAGGTCGGGGTCGCGAGTTCGAGTCTCGTCTTTCGCTCACAAAAACCTCAGACATGAGGTTTTTTTTTATGTTCAAATTCCAAAAAGTTTCAAGGTTTGCGTTGTCGTTTGTTCTGCAACCGTTTCGAGTGGCATATCTTTGATCGTTGCGATACGTTGAGCGATGAGCGGAATGTATGCCGGTTCGTTTCGCTTACCGCGATGCGGATCAGGTGCGATAAACGGAGCATCGGTTTCCAACAAAATATGATCTAAATCGAAATGCTCAACCACTTGCCAAAGTTTACTGTTTTTGAAAGTTACAACACCACCGATGCCGAGATAAAATCCTAAATCTACAATGCGTTTGGCTTGTTCAATCGAACCTGTGAAACAATGAAACACACCTCGCAACGCCCCATTATCAAAGCGTTTCAAAACATTCATCGTTTCTTCAAACGCATCGCGCGAATGAATAATCAACGGCAGATTTTTTTCTTGAGCTAATCGAATTTGCGTTTCAAACACATCAATTTGTTCGTTAAAAAATGTTTTATCGTGATACAAATCCAAACCTGCCTCTCCTACAGCGTAGTAATGACGCTCGTTTGCGGCTTTGAGCATAATTTCCAAATCCGTTTGGTAATGCTCGTTCACGTGAGTCGGATGCAAACCAATCGCCGGAAAACAATGGTTCGGAAATCGATCACAAACCTCTGAAACCTGCGATATAGTTGCACTATCGACGTTCGGAATAATCATATAGTTTACACCGGCTGCGATGGATCTGTCGAAACATTCTTGAAGATCAGGTTGAAAATCGTCAAAATAAAAATGAATATGTGAATCTGCAAAAACCATTTTTTTTATTGTGCGGCTAACGCATTTGCACCGGTTGTGATTTCGATAATTTCGCTGGTAATCGCCGCTTGACGGGCTTTGTTGTAGCGAAGTTTAAGTTCCTTTTGCAACATAATGGCATTCTCAGTCGCCTTGTGCATAGAGGTCATACGTGCGGCATATTCAGCCGTCACAGATTCCGCCAAACGCATGTAAGCACGGACTTTGAACGACACAGGAATGATGTTGTGAACCACCGTATTTTTGTCCGGCAGATAGAGAAAATAATCGGATTCCGTACCAACAACAGGACATTCTTGGATGTTGAATGGCAATCTTCGACGAACTTTTGTTTTGTAGTTTACCGCATTGACAAACTCGTTACTGACCATTTCCACCAAATCATACGTGTGATTTTTGTAGGATTGAAGCAGATCTTCGGCAATTTGATCGTATGTTTCGTAATCCAAATGAGCCATCAATTCGATATGATTTCCGACAACATTGTAAGGTTGTTTTGCAAAAAACTCCATGGCTTTTTTTCCAAAGCACATAACGGAAATCTCTTTAACATCAGGGTTTGCAAGATATTTCGTTTTGATGTGATTCATGGCTGCTTTTAATACAACCGTATTGAATGCCCCGCAAAGTCCGCTGTTTGAAGTTACCACCATCAACAAAACTTTTTCCGGTTTACGTTCTTCCAAAAACGGCGAATGCAACAGAACATCACCATTTTGTATGGTTTGCACCATGATGTGATGCAACTTGTCGGAAAACGGTCGCAAACGTTGCAAGATCAGCTGTGCTTTTCGGAGTTTCGACGCCGAAATCATCTTCATTGCGGCTGTGGTTTGCTGCGTTGATTCAACAGTTGCAATACGATTTTTTATTTCTTTGAGGTTTGCCATTATTTCACAAACGTTTTTGCTAAGGTCAATGCTTCGTTGGTTAGTGTTTTTGCTGTTTCATCGCTGAGTTTGCCGGCTTTGAGTTCATCAAGCAGAGATCGATAACTTACTTCGAGAGTATTGATAAATTGTTCTTCAAAATTTTGAACTTCGTGAATCGGTACATCTTTGAGTAATCCGTTGGTTCCGCAGAAAATCATAGCAATTTGATGTTCCACTTTCATGGGAGAATACTGCGGTTGTTTCAAAAGTTCTACATTTCGTGCACCTACATCTAAAACGCTTTGCGTGGCATTATCCAAGTCGGAACCGAATTTTGAAAACGTTTCCAATTCGCGGAATTGAGCCTGATTCAAACGTAAAACACCCGACACTTTTTTCATCGCTTTGGTTTGGGCATTTCCACCTACGCGAGACACCGAAATCCCTACGTTAATCGCCGGTCTGATTCCCGAAAGGAATAAATTACTTTCTAAAAAAATCTGTCCGTCGGTAATCGAAATCACGTTGGTTGGAATGTAAGCCGAAATATCGCCGGCTTGAGTTTCGATAATCGGTAATGCGGTAAGCGAACCCCCTCCTTTGACGCGGTTTTTCAGCGATTTAGGCAAGTCGTTCATTTCTGCGGCGATGTTGTCGTTAGCAATAATTTTTGCAGCACGTTCGAGCAAACGCGAATGTAAATAAAACACATCTCCCGGATATGCCTCACGTCCGGGCGGACGACGAAGCAACAACGATACTTCGCGGTAAGCCACAGCCTGCTTGGATAAATCATCGAACACCACCAACGCCGGACGACCCGTATCGCGAAAATACTCGCCGATAGCCGCTCCCGCAAAAGGAGCGTAAAACTGCATGGCAGCAGGTGATGATGCCGTCGAGGCAACAACGATGGTATAAGCCATGGCACCATATTCTTCGAGCACTTGAACGATGTTGGCAATGGTCGAACCTTTTTGTCCGCAAGCCACATAAATGCAGAAAACCGGCTCGCCTCGATCGTAAAATTCTTTTTGATTCAAAATCGTATCAACAGCAATCGCCGTTTTTCCGGTTTGACGGTCGCCAATGATGAGTTCGCGCTGTCCGCGACCAATCGGCACCATAGAGTCGATGGCTTTAATACCGGTTTGTAGCGGTTCGTTTACCGGTTGGCGATAAATCACTCCGGGTGCTTTGCGTTCGAGCGGCATTTCGATTAAATCGCCGCCAATCGGACCTTTCCCGTCGATAGGTTGTCCGAGTGTATCCACCACTCGACCAAGCATTCCTTCGCCAACTTGCAACGAAGCAATGTGATTGGTACGTCGCACCAAATGCCCTTCTTGAATGTTTTCGTTGTCGCCGAGAATAACCACACCGACGTTGTCTTCTTCAAGATTTAGGACGATGGCTTTTTGTCCGGTGCTAACGAATTCCACCAATTCACCCGACTGTGCGTTGGAAAGCCCGTAAACACGAGCAATTCCGTCGCCCACTTCGAGCACCGTGCCGACTTCTTCGAGTTTGGTTTCGACAGATAGACCGGAAAGTTGTTGCTTTAATATCGCCGAAACTTCGGCGGGTTTGATATGTGCCATAAACTAAAATTGTGTTTCGTAATGATTAAATTGGAGATTAAGACGAAAATTTTTGAGTTGCCTGCTGATACTTCCGTTGAAAAGATAATCGTCGTAGCGAAGGACAAGTCCTCCGATTAGTCCGGGATGTGTCCGACAGCGAAGTTCGATGGTTTCGCCCGGAATCTGGCTTTTCAACGTGGTTTCGAGTTGTTGCTTTTGTGGATCGAAAAGTTCTTTTTCGGTATAAACCGTAACAGTTTTAAGATGATTTTCGATGCGATACATTCGAACGTATGCCGTAGCGATATTCATGATATTTCCAACCCGTGCTTTTTTGAGAATCAACAACAAAAAATCCAATGTCAGCGGATTAAATGCATCGGTAAACAACAGTTTCAAAATATGCGCTTTTTGCGAATTTTTGATAGTCGGACTTTTCAAAAAATTCTTAAAGTCAACGTTGTTAACGGTCAACACTCGCAACTCAAGCATATCATTATACACAGCCTTTTCGATACCGCGTTCTTTGGCGATTCGGAGCAAGGCTGTTGCATATCTGACATCTACACGTTTGGCTGTAATCATAACTTATTGTTGGTGATGTCTTGAATGGATTTTTCGATTAATTTATCGTACTGTTGTTTGTTTTTCATTTCCTCGCGAAGGATTTTTTCAGCGATGTCGATAGAAAGTTTAGCCACTTCGTTTTGCAATTCAACGATGGCAGCTTTTTTCTCTGTTTCAATAGCCAGACGGGCGTTTTCCAAAAGTCGATCGTATTCTTTTTGGGCTTCGTTTTGAGCCTTTCCGATGGCTTCTTTACGCATTTCGTTTCCTCGACGGAGAATTTCATCGCATTGCATCCGTGCCTCTCGTAAGAGTTTTTCGTTATCGGCATGAAGTTGTTTCATCTCTTCGCGTGCTTTTTCGGCAGCACTCAAAGCGTTGGCAATAGCGGTTTCTCGCTCTTTAAGAGTCGACAAGATCACAGGCCACGCAAACTTTTTCAGTAGCAAAAACAGCACCAAAAACGTCAGCGTTGTCCAAAAGACTAAGCCGATATTGGGGGAAATCAGTTCCATTTATAGAATAACGGCTAATAAGCAAACTACAACGGCGAACAACGCCACACCTTCGATAAAGGCGGCAGTAAGCAACATATTAGTACGAATGTCGCCGGCAGCTTCGGGCTGACGAGCGGTAGATTCCAAAGCGGCTTTACCGATATTTCCAATACCGATTCCGGCTCCGATAGTAGCAATACCGGCTCCGATAGCACCGGCAAGTTTCGCGAAAACGCTAAGATCCACTACACCTTGATTGACAAGTTCTGTGGCTTGATTTACAATGTCTTGTTCCATGATTTTTTTTTGTTTTTTTTGGGTTAATTGTTTATTTGTTTATGATTTACTATTTACTATTTACTATTCACTATTCACTAATCACTATTCACTATTCACTATTCACTAACTCTCAATGATGTTCTGCTTTTGCCATACCAATATAAAAACTCGTCAACAGTGTAAAAACAAAGGCTTGCACAAAAGCCACTATCAATTCCAGTAGACTGATGAACAGCGTAAAACCGACCGATAAAGCGGAAACGCCGTAACCGGCTATGGCACTCATATTTCCCAAGATAAAAATCATACTTATCAAGCCAAGAATGATGATATGTCCTGCCATGATGTTGGCAAACAGACGAATCATCAACACGACCGGTTTGGTCAAAACACCGATCACTTCTATCGCCGGCAACAACGGAATCGGAAATTTCATCCACCACGGTGCTCCGGAGGTGTTGATAATTTCTCGAAAATACGTTCGGTTGCCACTCACAGTGGTGATGACAAACGTGAACATGGCAAGTACCAACGTTACCGCAACATTGCCTGTAACGCTTGCTCCACCCGGAAAAAACGGCACCAATCCCAACAAATTGCAAAACAAAATAAAGAAAAACAACGTGAGCAAATAAGGCAAATATCGATCAACGTATTTAATTGGTATCGCAACTTTGACAATATCATCGCGAACAAACAAAATAATGGGTTCAATCAGATTTTGAAATTTGGTTGGAGGCAGTCCGGAACCGCGTCTTTTGTAGATTTTCGAGATGTTTACGAAAATGAAAAACAAAAGACTTGCGACAAACAAAAGTGAGAACGCATTTTTGGTAATGGACAAATCTATGGGTAATTTCGGTAAGATGTTTCCTTGCGAATTAACAGCGACAATTTTGCCTTTATAGTCGCCTTCAAGCATTAAGCGAAATCCGCGATAATCCGAGTGTCCGTGATGAAATTTCGATGACATGAATGCGTGAAATTTTCCATCGTGAATCAATAAAATCGGCAGAGGAATGGAGATATGTGTTTTCCCGACTGTTGCAATATGCCACTCGTGACTATCTAAAATATGGTTGAGAATCATCTCTCCCGGATTGAAATCGGACTCGGGCTCGCTTGCATTCAAAGGAAATGCAACGAACATCAACATGAGAATAGAGAGGGTCTTTCGGGTAAACATTTGGCAAAGTTACGGAAAAAAAATGAAATTTCCAAATTACGCTTTATTTTTTCTTACATCTTGCCCCCACATGAGTTTGGTGCGAATAGTGTCGAAAAAGTGTTGGTTTTTCAAACGAATGGTGTGAATGGCAAACGGCGTTTTTTCAATGAAAAAGGTTTGTTCGCCTTGAAAGGTAAATCTTCGAGAGTCTAAAGTAGTTCGGAATTGCGACTCGTTTCCGGAAATTCGGATTTCGATTTTTGCGGTGTCGGGAATGACCAAAGGTCGTACGGTTAGCGTGTGAGAGGCAATCGGCGTAAGCACAAAATTTTGATTTTCGGGCAATAAAATCGGACCTCCACAACTGAGACTGTACGCCGTAGAACCCGTTGGTGTTGCAATAATTAAGCCATCGCCAAAATATGTGTTTAGAAAAATTTCATTGATATAAACATCGACATGAAGCAGTCCGAATTTTTCACTTCGAAACACAATATCGTTCAATGCAAACGGCTCCGGAATAGCATTGTTCGAACGAATGTTCAACAAACTTCGACACTCGATATCGTAGTGTTTTGCACATAAATCTTGAACCACATCTTCCAAAATTTTGGCATCAATCAGCGTTAAAAAACCCAATTTCCCGAAATTCAGTCCCACCACCGGAATTTCCGAATCTCGAATCAACGGAATGGCATCTAAAAACGTGCCATCGCCACCAATCGAAATCAACAGTTGGGTGTTTTGTTTCAGTTCTTCGCAAGACGAAAACGTTGGAACACCGGAATTAATCAGTCCTTGCTCAATACACTGCTGAGCCAACGGTTTGTAAAAAACACCTGTAACATTATTTTTCCGGAAAGCCTCAAGCAATCGCCCAAAACAGGAGATATGTTCGGCTTTGATAGTCGTTCCAAATACGCCAATATGTAGAGAATCCATCATAATTACGGTTGATGATTGATGCTTACAGGTTCTTTTTTGGTCGCTTGGTACATAATTTGCTATCTACACGACAAAGTTACAAAAACTTTTTGAATTGACCAAATTTCATGCAAATTTCTTGCCGTCATGTCGAGCGTAGCCACGTAGTGGCGAAGTCGAGACATCTCCCGGCTATTGACCGTTCCCTCGTTCGGCGGAAATGTATCTATCTTTTGTTGTAAATAAAATCCAAACCCTGCCCACGATATGCCTCAAATTTACGGTCGCTACTGATAAGCGGAACTTTCTCGGTAATGGCTTGTGCAATAATCAAGTGGTCGGTAGGATCGTTGTGCTTAGCAGCAGGCTCGAGGCGAGCCATAGCAAGCAAATGTTCCTTTTTTACATAGTTGATAGAAACGTTCAAATCCTGCTCAATCATACGAAAAACATCACGTGCCTGTTTCCATTTTTGGGTACGAATTTTGCCGATATGAAACAGATGAATCAATTCCTTAATGCTTTCGGAACTCACATGAAGGGAGGTTTCGTAATCTCCTATGATTCTTGAAACATCTTTTGATAACTCATCTTTTTCAAAAAGGGTGTACAAAAGAATATTGGTGTCAATAAGGTACCGCATAATTATTTCAATACCGCTTTGTGATCAACGATAGTGCCTATCCCATTGGGATATCTTTTCCAAAATTCGGCGACTTTTGACATTCTTCCAGGTGCCTCAACATTGCTATTCTTCGCAAACGTCCGAGTCTCTTTTTTCATAGTTCTAATTGCTGCCATAATGTTTAATTTTTTTTGCAAAGATACGATTTTTTTTTGGAATATGCAAATCGGTGAACTGTGAGGTGTGAACCGCGAACGATTGTCGCAAATGCCCGTAGGGGTCGAAAATTTTCGACCCCTACAATAGACGATGGTTCATCTGGTTAAAATTCTCCTCCTTTGGAGGAGTACGGCGAAGCCGGGAGGTGGTTTATGACCATCGCTGGCGAGGTTTATGACCACCCCGGCACTTCGTGCCACCCCTCCAAAGGAGGGGAATTGGGGAAATCGAAAATTTTGTGCCCCTACAAAACCCCACCCCTACCGCACACAACGCAGGGCGAACCCGTTGAGCTTATTGGCCTCGCTCTGAGGGTTCACGCGGGACGCAAGCAGGTACAGGCGAAACGCAGTCGTGCCGCTAGACTGGCTGGACGACCAGTAGTTCGAACTCGCACCCGTCAGATTGCTCGCGAGCGCAGAAAAGCGGGAGCCACCCCAGGTTCCACCGTTGTTCACGGCGGTGTTGCCGTCGCCGGAAGCCCCGAGGTACCACTCTACCTGAGCTTCTATCGTCTTATCACTACTCGGAACCGAAGCAGGGTCATTGTCGCCTGTTCCACCCGTCCAACGAGGGTGACCAGTACCGCCCAAAGCAATATCTAAATCAATAAAATCCTGACAAGTAGGTACCCGAAATCCCGACGGGCACAATGTGGTAGCATAACGATTCACAAAGCACCACGTAAAGTAGTGCCCACTGAAATTGTTGGTGGCATTGCGACAGTCACTCATACTATTGGTAACGCCCGTCCAGGTGCTTCTTGAAGCACAATTGCTGGCACGCACATTATCCGACCACTCTTGCGTAATACCATTGTTGTTGATAATCGTTGTATTCGCCGTGATAGCACCCCCTGAAGCACCGTAAGTTACCGTGCCGGCAGATGCCACCCGCACGTCTGCACCCGATGTGGCACAACCGGTGGCAACTGTAGACGGTGTACATGTCGGTCCAACGATATGTTTTCCACTGGTATTGTTGGTTGTATCAGCACCGCACATATTGGTTGCCACAGCATAATAGTAT
>WRKV01000070.1 GCA_009777915.1 Bacteroidales bacterium
CTCATCTGCTCGGCTTTGATTGCCAAAATTGTATTTGGCTCGCTGTGTAATAAATCTTGTAAATTCATAATCTTGTTTTTTTTGTCGTGAATAATCGAGCGTTGCAATCACTCGTATCGTTACTCTGAATTTCAGACTGCGAAATTACGACATAATTCACTAACTTACAATTTTTTAAGGTTGCTTTTGGTTGCTCTGACAACTTCGGCAATTCAAAGCAACTTCGGCAACCCAAAATACAAAAAAAGTGCAACGGAAAACCATTGCACTAACAAAATTTATATCTCAAATTATGGTAATTTTTCAACAACTTGCTGTATTTCGTCATCGTCAAATACGTTTGTTTTGTTGAAAAATTTTGTTATTGATTGCCTGCTACAACTCAAATTAAAGGTGGCAATAACAAGCGGTGTGTTACGTGTGTATTTTGGATAATAACCCTTTTTAACTAATGCTTCTAAAACCTTTGCGACTTCACGACCGCTTTTTGAGCCGTTTAACAACGTGTGTAGTGTTGTCATTAACTCGTCTTTGTTATTGTGGTACAGATAATCGGAAAAGGGTTTTGGCACTCGCACCTGTTCCGGTTGTTCCGGCGTTGAAGTTTCGGCGGTTGCTGTTTCCGTAAACGCATCGTATCCGAAATAATTGTTTATTGTTCTTTCTATCACATAAATACAACTAACATAAAACGGCTCGCTTGTTAATCTGTGCCATTGCATTGTTTCCCGGTTTTCATATCTATCAAAATACGGTAATAAATACAACTTAACGCCTGTAAAAATGTCTTGTCGAACGTACCCCAAATAATGTTTTACCAACGGAACAAAATCATTTATCAAAATGTTTTTAATAAATTCACTGTTTGGGTTTTTTACTAAATACTCTATAAACCCATTTGTATAATCAAAATTTATCTGCCTTAACTCGTCTTGTTTTTGTTCCATTTGCTCGTCTGTTAATTCCCAAACTCCGCCACTATTAACCCCATAGGCTGTTTCTAACATATCGCCAACAAGTGCAACATTTTTTCTAAAAAACTCAATTCTAAAATTTTCCATATCTCAAAGTATTTATATGTTATTATATCTCTTATCTCGCTCAATTTTCAAAAGTTCGAACAATGCTTCCACCTCTCGAATGCAAAACAATTTCTTACCACCCCCAAATACTTGACCATAACAAAGTTTTCCGCACTTATGCCAGTTATCAATGGTTTTTTCCTTGACCTTAAAAATCTCGGCAACCTCCTTAATGGTGTAGTATTTGCGAATTGTAATTAGTTTGTCGGCTTCGGTTTTCAGTTTCGCCCACAATTCCGCCTCAACCTCGCTTTTGAATTTGTTGTAGTCAATTATCGCCACAAGTTTGGTTTTCTGTTCCATATTAAACATTGTTTTTGTTTCTATCCGCCCAAATCTTTTTCATAATTTCGGCGTGTTCCCGCTTGGTAACTTTGATATACCCCAAAAATGCGGTTTCGGTTGTGTGTCCGCTAATCGCCATAATGGTAAGTGTAGGCACTCCCATTTTGAACATATTGGTACAAAACGACCTGCGTCCGGTGTGGCTCGAAACCAACTGCCATTTCTCAAAGGTTTCAGTTTTCAATTTTCCGCCTACCGTTCGGGTTCGGGTTTCTTTGCTGTTCAACTTCGCAATCTTACAAACCTCTTTGACATACTCATTAAATCGTTGGTTACTAATTTCAGTCGGCAAATTGTAGTCGTATTTTTCCAAAATTTCAATTACAACCGGATACAAAGGTATTTCGACCGGCTCGTTAGTCTTTTGCTGTCTAAACGTAATAATACCGTCCTTAATGTCAGTCTTTGCAATTTTTCCCAAATCGGAAAACCGGCAACCCGTCCACGCCAACAACAAAAACCAATCACGCACCCTATCGAGGTAGGGGGTTTTTGAAAAGTCTGTATTTTTCAACTGGTTCAACTCTTTTTCACTCAAATATATCGTATCTACATCCTCTCTGAAAACATAAAAATTTTTCTGCAAATCCGGTATGTTGCAAATACCTTTCGCCTGTGCATCGTTTAACATCAATTTCAAATTACGCACCTGTTTGCCAACGGTGTTTTGTGTAAAGTGTTCCGTAACCACTTCGGGTTTGCCGTCTTTAATAATGGTTACCTTATGCGTTTGCAGATACGAAACAAATTTATCATAGAAATTTTTATCAATTTCGGAAAACAAAAAATCTTTCTTTCGTATACTCTTTGCAAACGCTTTCAGGTGTTTTTCTGTGGTTCTGTAATTTTGAATGTTGTTGTAACTTAACAGTCGTCCAGTCTTTCGGTCTTTGCGGTCGGGTGCTGTTTCAATAAATTCAGCAGTAAATTGAAATAGGGTTTGAGGTTTGACCTCGTACAGTTCGGGGTTCAACGCTTTTTCAACTTCGGCATCTAACATATCCGAAGTTATCGCCTTGCCTTTTTCGAGGTAAATACTCTTAATGATTGCCTTTCTGTTATCAACTACCGTATCAAATTCCTTACGCTGTGTTTCATCAATAACACAACGTGCTTTGATTTTCTGTTGCTTCTCGTCCCACCTGTCCGGTGTAACTGTAATTTCGCTTTTGTGAAATAATTGAATGTTCCGCCCATCGCTTAACCGGAAACGGACATTAACCGGCTTGTCTTTACCGCCGGTCGAGGTTCTAATAAACGCCTTGACTGTTGCCATAACGATAATTGTTTTGAAATGGTTGTGCAAAGATACGAAATTTGCACAACATAAACAAGTTTTTTTACAACTTTTTAAGACGAAATAAAATCATCAAACTTTCAAAGTTCACGACTGTTGTATATTTTAGGCGTTGCATTTCGTTTTTAATAAATTTAACGTATCTTATTTGGTTGTTCCCAGTGCTACCACAACGTAAAACCTCAATACATTGTTTGACACAAAGTATTGAGGTTTTTTCGTTTCTGTTTTTGACTCTTTTTTTATCCCTCAACAATACTAATATACCGCTCCAAAGATTGCTTTACTGCATCTGCCACCAACAAATTAAACGCCTCCGGATTGTTTTCGATATGGCTTTGTTCTAATGCTTTGTAATAGGTTTGTTTGGCTTCGTTATCGCCTTTAAGAGTGGTAATGGTGTAGCCGTTTGATAGGAGATACAAATTCATCAACAGCCGGGAAGTTCTGCCGTTTCCATCAATAAATGGGTGGATTTTCACCAACTCATTATGTAGAAAGGCGGCTATCATAACAGGGTGGTCGCCGTTGGCTTGCATGGCTTGGTAATCTCTGATAAATTGCTCCATCTGCGGAGCGATCAGATAGGGTTGAGGTGGCATGTGTTTACTACCTACAATCATCACCGGAACATCTCTGTATTTGCCTGCTTGCTCTTTGTTGATACCATGTAAAATCAGGGCGTGAATTTCCTTAATGATATGCTCGTCTATGGCGATATCGGAACGGGCAATATCTTTGATAAACTCAACCGCTTGTGCGTGATTGACGGCTTCTAAATGCTCTCGCATACTTTTGCCACCAATGGTAACGCCCTCGTTCACCACCAATGCTGTTTCCTGCAAAGTCAAGGTATTTCCCTCGATACGGTTGCTTTCATAGGTATACTCCATTTCCAAAGATGATTTGATTTTATTCAAAGCATCGACAGGCAAAGGTCGTATCGCCTGCAATCGGTTTCGGAGCATATCGGTTTGCTGTAACAACGTTTTTAGTTCCGTATCCATGTCTTTATAGTTTTAATTCGTTGTCATTTTTTGGCGAGGCGTGCCTCGCCAAAAATAATAGGGCGAGGCATGCCTCGCCCCTACTGTGCTACTGTTTCACAACTCTCGCAACATGAGTGCCGATGCGGAGAATGTACATACCTGCTTGGAAGGGCGACATGTCAATGATATAGGGTGACCGGTTACCGGTAACCGGTATCCGGTGACCGTAATAGACGCGTCTGCCGGTAATATCAAAGAGTTCTACAACATCTCCATGTTTCCATTCGTAATTCGTAATTGATAATTCGTAATTGACCGGGTTGGGATATACCTGCAAGGTGAGGTCTGTGCCCAAATCGGCAAAGATACTCGCCGAATGATCGGTTGTAACCTGCAACGCCGCTGATGCCACTCCTGCAAGGTGTGTAGTGTTTTCCGCAGAACGAGCAAACACATAATAGGCTGTGCTTGGAGTAAGCCCGCCGAATGTCAGATCGGCTTGCCAATCGCTGCTGTTGGTAGGTGCTGTGTTGGCTGTATTGATGGCGTACTCTACGGTTTGACCATTGTCGGGAGCGTCTACAGCCTTAATCGTGATGCTGTTCTCTGTCTTGCCGTCTAACTCCGGTGTTGCAACTATAGCACCGGCGTACTTAACGTAGTTGATGGAAACCTGTGGCCAATTCAGCGAATACGAAAACACATAGCCAAGAGGTGCGGAAGAATAATACGTCGCCCAACGTCTGCTACCGGAAAGATACCAGTTAGAAGAAGTGTTAGGCATAACAACGTTATCACCATTTCCGGCAATACCGGTGATTTCCAAATCCAAAAGTGCAGATATAATCTCGCCATCGGTTGCTCCCACATACACGGTAACGCTGTCGCTGCTGAAAGCAAGGGAATTAATAACTTCATCGTTACTAAAATCATTGTCGGGCTGATTAGGCGTATTCCAAACGGTGAGATAGTAACGAGATGCCTCATACTCCCAAAAATTGACCGCAACAATATAGTAATCGCCCGCAGAAGTAGCCGTGAAGTCCATGTAAATTTCGCTGCCATACCAACTGTTATCTTGAATATGCATCACATAGTCATAGCCGCCTGCTCCATCACTTTTGTAGAGATACACAGTCGTAGGAGCCTTATCACTCGCCGCAAAGATATTGATATGTTCGTCAATGCCAAGCGTTATTTTATAGGCTGCAGCGAAATGAATATCTTGATGAAATCCAAAATTCATATAGTAGTTGCCCAACACTTCATCAGCAAGCACACCCCTGTCGGTAAACGCCAATCCGGTTTGCCAATCAATGACACGGGTTGTGTTGCTTAGCAATTCGGGCAAGCCGGAGATTTCTCTTACTGCAATGGTGTAGTCCAAATCATTCAATAAGTAGTCATACAGCAATACATATACAGAGTCGGTTTCTGTAGCGGTGAGGACTACTCTCAAGGAGATTTCGTAATCTGTATATTGAGCGTAATCTCCACCAATCATATTGGTGAAGTCACTATCGAACAAAACCAACCCTGTATAGAACTCAATCTCCTCCGATGCCCTGCATGTGCCGGTAACCACATAACTCTTACCGGTTTCTGCATAGAAACGATAACCGGAACCGGTCATAAGGTTGCCGTAAGCCTCAATCAAGTTATTTGCCTTATTGAACGTTCCGCTTGACGATGTGCCTACTTCGAGATCCTCATAAACCAAGTCGGTATAGGATGGTGGCGGCATCACTTTTTCAATGGTGAGGGTATAACTCAGCGGGTTCGCATTCAAATCGCCCAACAAGAGGTATAAGGTAGTGGTTGCCTCTGCTTCGAAAGAAAGTCTCAATGTTAATGGGGGATACGATTCGTCACTAACTCCCGTTACGTTGTCGCTGTTAAAATCGCCGGTCAACGATCCCAAAACAGACATATAGGAATAAAGCCATGGGTAACCTTCTGCTTCAAATGTGCAAGTTAGGAGATACATCATACCTTCCTCCACTTCGAAACTGAGTGCTTTCCCTGTCTGTGTATATTCATCGACTGCAAATTCCTCTGTAAACTCACCCTTATACGAGCGTCCATCGGTTGCCAAAGGATTATCAATATCATAATTCAATTCGTGGTATTTCGGCAACTGAACTTCCTCGATAACGACAGTATAATCCACAAGGTGCAAGCCCCAATCCATCAACAAAAGTCTTAAGGTCAGATCATCCTGCGGTGTGTAAAACACGATCATTGTAGCCGATCCCAAACCGTAACCACCATCTTTGTAAGTTTCCCAATCCCCGTTTTCAGTTAAAACCAAGAGAAAGGGCATAAACTCAGCATTCCCAAGTGCATCAAAGGTAGCCGTGATTTTGTAAGTCTTGTCTTTTTCTACATCAAAGCTATAGGAGGCAACGGTAGGCGAATTGTAATTATCGAAAATGAATTGGTCGAACGAGCCTGCTGTGGGCGGATCGCCAACAACAATGGTCGTATCGAAATTAAGGTCGGTAAGGGACGTAACCATTTCCATTTCTTTCACAGCAATGGTAATGTCCACATCGCCCCTTCTCGGAAGTAACAGGAGATAGACTTCGCCGGCGTCCTCTGCTGTATGGTAAAAGTTTATCGCTATGATATTGTTGCCATAATTATCTCTTTCATCTACGAAATCGCCGGACCAGTCGCCACTCAAATCGTTCAAGATTTGGATTGAGGAATAACCTATTTGTCCCGACTGTACTTCAACCACAGCGTTGACCACATACGTTTTGCCTGCCTCAGCCGTGAAACGATAGGCTGCTCCGACATTCGGCTCGTCCTCATCCCATATACCATGGAACAGTTGGTTCGGCAAGCCCACATCGGGAGTGCCATCGGTATTCAACTCCACATAATTAAGTTCATCATATCGCACCGACTCGTCCATTTCCGTGATCGACACGGTGTAGCTCACACTGTTTTGGTCGAAAGCCAGCATCAACAAGTTTACCGTGCCATCAAACTCCGCAGTATAAAAACGTGATATGGCAATCGTTCCTTGACCGTCACCCCAGAACTCCCGCAAGTAGTCAGCATTAAGGTTACCCGTAAGAGGTTCGTTCAAAATAAACCAAATGCCCTGCATATATGCGTTTGGTCGTTCTCCGGTCAATGTGCTGTTAATTCTGTATATCTGCCCGGCTTTCACATCAAATTGGTGACCTTTTGGTAATACCATATCTCCCCACATTCGGAATTCCTCCGTTTCAAATACACCCGAAACCGTAGTGCCGGTGGTTGGTATCTTTACGGAAAAATCAACATCCATGTATGATCTCGGTGCCTCGCCAATATCCTCAACAGAAACGGTGTAGTTTACCAATCCGCTAAAATGGACGTCTAACAGGGCAAAGCGTAAAATTCCTTCATGGTATGCGGCAACGTTAAATGTTATCGTAACAGTGTCTTCAACGTAGCACCAATCACCGTCTATATAGTCATAATCAATGATGCCTGTGAACTCGCCTCCTGTCAGAGCAACCATCTGAAGTTCGGTAGGTTGCGACACTTCAACTTTGGCGGTAATCCGGTAGTATCTTTTCTCTTGCGTTGGAAAACTGTAGCCCTTTCCGGGAAGCATCCAAGTGCCGTAGTAGTCGTCCTGCTCGAGAATGATCAAATCATATTGATCGAACGAGTCGGGCACCTCGCTACCGTCAGCGGGTATAGGTGTGTAGGTGAGTTCGGTATAGAACGGTACTTCAGTAATTTCGACCGTAAAACTATAAGCGTTGCGCGATTCATCGAACACTAATATCAGTGCATCTGCATCAACAGGTGAGATAAAGTACATCACCCCCTCGTATTCCTGTTCGCCATAAAGTGCACTTTCCATGTCGTAGTTGCGAAGAGCATCATCAAAATCCCCCGACACCGGATCGAGCAATCCAAGAAACCAAACGCCTGCAAACCCTTCAAAACTACCGGTGGTAGCAATCTTAAACCTAATAACGTAAATTTGATCAGCTTTGACTTGAAAGTGATAGCCCTTGCCGGTTGCAGTATCATAGCCATTGTCAAACAGGTCATCTGTCGAGATATGGTCTGTAAACACTTGCCCTACGGGGATTTCCGTATCGAAAAAATCCGGGATCTCTTGAAAATGTGGAATCTCGTCCGAACTTTTGCTCATACCTTCAGAAGCTCGTCTCGGCGTGTCCTGCCGTGTAGATTTTTGTGAATTCAGAAGTGGTGTTTTTTGCTGTGATTGCCGTTCTTTCAGCATAGTCAAAGCAGAAGGTTTTTTGTTTTCTTTCCGCGATTGGTGCGGATTTGGAGTGTTTGCAAGCACTGTCGTAAGCATAAGTGCTGTTGCAATTAGGGTGATAAGTTTTTTCATGGTGTTTTAATTTTTGTAGGGGCGGGGCATGCCTCGCCCTTACAGATTTTTTTTGCAAAGGTACGAAAAAAAATCGAACCGAAAAAATTTTTTCAAAAAAATTTGGTTATATCAAGAATTTTTTGTACCTTTGCAGTCCCAATTTTGGAAAAAATCAAAAAAAGTAACAAAAACCCTATTATCATGTACGCTATTGTTGACATCGCAGGGCAGCAGTTTAAGGTTACGAAGGACCAAAAACACTTCGTTCACCGGTTGGACGCCGAAGTAGGCGACACGGTTGAGTTTGAGAACGTGCTCCTGACCGACGAAAACGGAAAAATCACCATCGGTGAACCGTTCGTTGCCGGCAAAAAAGTTACAGCGAAGGTGCTTATGCAAACTCGCGGAGAAAAAGTAATCATCTTCAAAAAGAAACGTCGTAAAGGCTATCGCAAAACCAACGGACACCGCGATTACATTACGCAAATTCAAATCGAATCCATCGGATCCGCCAAACCGGCGAAGTCGGCTAAACCCGCCAAACAACCGGTTGAAACAACGGAATCCACTGAAACAACCGAATAAATCTAAACAATTATGGCACATAAGAAAGGCGTCGGAAGCTCAAATAACGGACGCGAATCACAAAGCAAACGCTTAGGCGTGAAAATTTTCGGCGGACAACGAGCCATCGCCGGAAACATCATCGTGCGTCAACGCGGAACAGCACACCATCCGGGCATGAACGTAGGCATCGGTAAAGATCATACGATTTTTGCAATGATTGATGGAACAGTTCAATTCCGCAAAAAACGCGACAAACGATCTTACGTTTCGGTTATTCCGGCGTAAGGAAACTACGGGATAATCATGCCCTCGTGCATATAAAAAAATGAAACACGACTGTGTTTCATTTTTTTTTCGTATCTTTGCAAAACATTTGTGACATTTTTATGCCTTTGAGCGACTAATACAAACCATAAACATAAAAACAAATTCAATATGAAAAAATTTTTCAAACTCGTTTTGGCAAATCTTGTTGCCGGAGTGATTATGCTCGTGATTTTCTTTTTCTTTTTAGTTGGAATGGTTGCCGGTCTTGGCAGTTCGGAACAACTTGTTGTTAAAGAAAACTCCATTTTGGAAATTACCATGAACTACCAAATGCCGGACAGAGAGATGCAGCAAGCATTTCCATCGTTCGACGGAAGTACGACCTTAGGCTTGAATGCGGCGATCGAAGCCCTCAAACAAGCAGAAACCGACAAACATATCCAAGGGATATTTTTGAATCTAAGTGAGGCAAATGACGCGAATTTAGCCACATTGCAAGAATTGCGTCAAGCTATTGAAGCGTTCAAAACTTCGGGAAAATTCGTTTGGGCGTATAGCGACAGCTATTCGCAAAGTGCGTACTATCTGGCGTCGGTTGCCGATAAAGTGTATATGCACAACGAAGGTGTCCTGGATTTTCGCGGACTTTCCGGTCAAATTTTCTTTTTGAAAGGAGCACTCGAAAAACTCGGTGTTGATATGCAAATCGTTCGACATGGTAAATTCAAAAGTGCGATTGAGCCTTTTGTCAACGATAAAATGAGTCCCGAAAATCGCGAACAAACCCAAAAATATCTCAACAGTTTGTGGAATTCCGTGCTTGCCGATATTTCGAAAAGTCGTCAAATTCAAACTCGCGAACTTAATCGCATCGCAAACGATATGCTTGCGTTTTTTCCCGAAGATGCTCAACGATTGAATTTGATTGACGGTGCTTTTGGTCACAACGAGATGTTGCAGCTGCTTGCCGAAGAAGTGGACGAAGAAAAAATTGAGAAGTTGGCCTTTGTTGATTTGAGACGTTATTCCAAAATTCCTGCAAAAAAAGAAAAACGACAAAGTCGCGATAGAATTGCGGTTGTTCACGCTCAAGGCGATATCGGCGTAGGTAAAGGCGGTGCATACAGCATTGGAACCAACATCGCACGTGCTATTCGCAAAGCAGCGAACGACGATAAAATTAAGGCTATCGTACTTCGTATCAATTCCGGTGGAGGAAGTGCTCTGACGTCCGATATTATTTTGCAGGACGTTTTGGCGGCTAAAACCAAAAAACCGGTCGTGGTTTCGTTTGGAAATGTGGCGGCAAGTGGTGGATATTACATTGCTTGCGGTGCCAATGTGATTTTTGCACAACCTACGACTATCACCGGTTCTATCGGCGTTTTTGGAACGATTCCCAATGCCAAAAAATTGTTCAACGAAAAATTAGGCATAACGTTTGACGAAGTTTCGACCAATCCCAATGCGGATTTTTTAAGTAACACTCGTCCGATGACTTCGTTTGAACAACAGCAAATGCAGGTGTTTATCGAGCGGACTTACGAAACGTTTATTTCCCATGTGGCAGAGGGGCGAAATTTGACCAAATTGCACGTGGATTCCATCGGGCAAGGTCGTGTTTGGAGCGGAACAGACGCCTTGAATATCGGTTTGGTAGATGAACTCGGCGGACTGAATGAAGCCATTGAAAAAGCCGCAGAATTGGCGAATTTAGATGGTTATAGATTAGTCCATTTTCCGAAAGAAAAAGACCAATTCGAGCAAATTATGGAGATGCTTGGTGGTGTGAAAAATCGAATGATTAAAACCGAAATGGGCGAGTTGTATCCGATGTACGAATTTGTAAAATCCATTCCGATGGAACCTGCGGTGATGATGCGAAAACCTTATATTGAAGAGATTCGATAAA
Organism: Bacteroidales bacterium; assembly: GCA_009777915.1. Classification (GTDB taxonomy): domain Bacteria; phylum Bacteroidota; class Bacteroidia; order Bacteroidales; family P3; genus WRKV01. The sequence continues at coordinate 10,814 of WRKV01000070.1, forward strand.
TGTTAGCCAAAGTTATTGAAGGTCGGAAAATAGGACGAACGCTGGGATTTCCAACGGCGAATTTAGAATTTTTGAATCCCGCCGAACTTCCGGAAAACGGCGTTTATGCGGTAGATGTAACGTTGCATGATGAAGTGTTTCTCGGAGTGTTGAATGTTGGGAATCGTCCGACATTTGGGACGTCCGAGAAAATTGCCGAAGTCCATATTTTGGATTTTGCACGAGAGATTTACGGTGAAATTTTGAATCTCAATATTCGGAAATTTATTCGCCACGAACAAACTTTTGATACGACGGAAGCCTTAAAAAACCAAATCGAACAGGATCGGGACGAAGCAGCAGAACCGGAAACCCCTTACGGCAGCAAAACCCAAGCAGCAGATTTATGAGTTATGATTTATGAGTTATGATTTATGATTGCGATTGGGCGAAGCAAATCATAATTCATCATTCATAAATCATAATTAGTATGGGCGAGCCATGCCTCGCCCCTACGATTCACTATTTTTCGTGGGTTTATTAACAATTTGCGGAAGTTTTCAACATTTTAACACTTTTTAACAAAAAAAATCAAATTGCCATTTATCAATCCGATAACTCCGTTCAGTTGGAAGTTTTAATGGAAAACGAAAATGTTTGGCTCACACAAGCCCAAATCGCAGAACTGTTTGGAACCAAACGCCCTGCCATCACCAAACACCTAAACAACATCTACAAATCGGGAGAATTAGAGGAAATGAGCACATGTTCCATTTTGGAACATGTGGGTAATAATGCCATGCAAACGTATCAAACAAGGTATTACAGTCTTGACGCCATTTTGTCTGTTGGCTACCGTGTCAATTCCAAACAAGCAACCCAATTTCGTCAATGGGCAACACAGATTTTGAAATCCTATTTAGTTGAAGGCTATGTAGTCAACGAAAAAGTTCTAAAAGAAAAAAACGCAGAACTTCTCAACCAATTACAAACGCTTTCAGTTCTGATTATTAACGACATACCAATACCCA
>WRKV01000071.1 GCA_009777915.1 Bacteroidales bacterium
CACCTCAGCAAGCACCACAGGCGGTACAAACTTGGGTTCAGCCAATGGTGCACAAACCAACACTTTTACACCGCCTGCAACCACAGTAAACACCGACGGCATATACTACTACGCTGTGGCAACCGACGGTTGTGGGAGTATGACTGCAACCAATAATACCAGTGGAAAACATATCATTGGTCCAGTTTGTCCTGCAAGCACCAATTTAGATGCTAATAGATGCACCGGCAATGGAGCCACATTCACGGCGGGCATTGGCACGCAGTTTTTCAAAACAAACACCGTTTGGACTATTTCCGGCAATGGAATTTCTCAGGAATGGTCTGATGTGGTGTTGACCTCTACTTGTGGAAAAACGGATTTTGCGGGTGGTGCTAACCCTAATTTTAATACGGATTGTCGTGGCAATCGAACTACAGAACTTAACGAAACCCGCCCAACAACAGTCAATCAAGGTGGCAACACTGCGAATTATTTTGGCGATTTCTTTTCATGGTGTGCTGTGGTCAATCATGCAGCCACGCTTTGTCCTTCGCCTTGGCGTGTGCCTACTTGTCAGGATTTTATTGAATTGGACATTGCTCTTGGGGGTAATGGCAGCGAGGTGTATGTCGCTACCGATATTGTCGCCAAATACGTCGGCACTTCCGGCAACGCCGGACAATTTTGGGGAGGTGCTTACGTTGGGTTCTGCGATAATGCAGGGACGGACTATCAGGGGTCGGACGCGGTCTACTGGTCATCCTCAGAGGCTAACACCTCAAATGCTCGTCACCTGTGCTTCGTCACGAATGGCATCGTCGTCCCTCAGGGCGAAGGTAATAAAAATGACGGGTTCGCCCTGCGTTGTGTGCGATAGAGGTGGATGTTGACCCCGTAGGGGTCGGATATTGGTAGAAAATGTGCTACCTACCATCCCAAAAAAACGTCCCGTAGGGACATGATATAAAATCCATGCATTATATTTTGTCCCTACGGGACAATGATGATGGTGGGCTATGGTTTTTCTACCAATATATCGCCCCTACGGGGCGGATCGCCGATTTGATGTCGCCCTTTCAGGGCTCTATTGGATGGTGTCGCCTTGTTCGTAGGGCGTTGCCCATACGTTATTGATTACGCCCTTTCAGGGCGAGAGGCGCAGCGTATTAAATTATGAGGAGCGTAGCGACGAATACGTTATCGCAGGAAATGTCAGAGCGTAGCGGCGACGTATTTCCTGCAAAGAGTTTTTTTGAATACTTTTTTTGCTCTCAAAAAAAGTATTGAGAGTAAATATTCAAAAAAAATTCGTATATTTGCAAAAAATTCACATACCAATGGCTATGAAGTTTACGTTTTATTGGTGCAACATCTGCACAACACACACAGTATTTAAGCAAAATGAAATTTAAGGAAATCATAATACCGATTGAATCATCGTATCAAAAATTCAAGCAAGAATTTTCTGAAGCGATGACCTCTGAAATGCCTCTGCTTAACGAGGTTTTTCAACATATTCAAACATCCCAAGGCAAACAAATTCGACCGGTTTTGATTTTGCTGTCTGCCGGAATTTGTGGTGGTATCACGGCAAAAACGTATCGTAGTGCTGTTGTAGCGGAAATGCTGCATTTGGGAACTTTACTGCACGATGATGTGGTAGATGAGGCTCAAATGCGACGAAATCAACCGTCTGTCAATGCTAAATGGAGTAGCAAAATTGCTATTTTAGTTGGCGATTATCTCTTTGCGGAAATGTTGAAAATCACAACAGAAAACATGGAATACGAAACATGGAAAATTTTGAATTCCGCTATTCAAGAGATTTGCAAAGGTGAACTTATTCAAATGAAAAACACTGCAAACATTGATGTTTCCGAGGATATTTATTACGATATTATCGAAAAAAAAACAGCCTCTCTTTTTGCTGCAGCCTGTGCTTGCGGTGCATTTTCTGCGAATACCCATCAAGAAGATATCTCGACATTTTATCAGATTGGAAAGCATATCGGTATGGCATTTCAAATTAAAGATGATCTCTTAGATCTGTTGCCCAGTGCGGAAACCGGAAAACCAAAAAGCAACGATATTCACGAACAAAAATTCACTTTGCCGTTGATTCATTTCCTGAAAACAGCACCCGAAACCGATAAAAAAATGGCGTTGGATATTATTCAAAATCATTATTTGGATAAGGATAAAGTTCAACAGTTGTCACAGCGAATTTTAGATAGCGAAAGTTTGATTTATACCGAATCTAAAATCGCTGAACATATTGAAAAAGCAACTGTTTTGCTCAGTTCATTTCCGGAAAGTCTCGAAAAAACAACCCTGAAAAATCTCATGGATTTTTCTGCAAATAGAAACCATTAAATTGTAAAAATTATGGCAAAAACAAGCTCTAAACAACCGAAAATTTTTGTGCTCGACACCAATGTGGTTTTGCATGATTACAATTGTATTCACAACTTTCAAGACAACGATATTGTACTGCCGATCGGCGTACTCGAAGAATTGGATAAATTCAAAAAAGGTAACGAACAAATCAACTACAATGCTCGTACTTTTATTCGGATCATTGATGAATTGTCGGGCGATAAATTGTTTAATGATGGAATTTCATTAGGAAAAAGTCTCGGAAATTTGCGTGTAGCACTTGGACAGCCTTATCCCGACGAAATTTCGAAATCGTTTTATGATGATACGCCGGATCATCGCATTTTGGCGATAGCCTATCACGAGGCAAAAGCACATCCGGATCGCTATGTTGCCCTTGTCAGTAAGGATGTAAACCTTCGCATGAAAGCAAAATCATTGGGAATTGCTGCCGAAGATTATCTCAACGACAAGGTGCAGGATATGGAAAGTTTGGACTTGAAAGCCGGTGCTGTAACCGTTGATGTGGCTGATGACAGCATACTTAATCAGTTTTATGCTGATGGAAAAATTCTTGCAAAAACGTTGAAAATTGAACCTGTTGCGAATCAGTTTTTTGTTCTGAAATACGGGAATAGCAGTGCTTTGGCGAGATATGAAGCAAGTTCCGGAAATTTAATGCGTGTCGAAAAACAACGTTGTTACGGGATCGAACCGCGAAATTCAGAACAAACATTTGCGATGGATGCTCTGTTGAATCCTCATGTGCAATTGGTTTCTCTCACCGGTATGGCAGGCACCGGAAAGACGCTGTTGGCGGTGGCTGCAGCACTTCAACAAGAAGTAGATTTTGACCAAATTTTATTGGCACGTCCGGTGATTCCGTTGCAAAATCAAGAAATTGGATTTTTACCGGGAGAGATTAAAGATAAAATCGGACCGTATATGTTGCCGCTTTTCGACAATATCGCGTTTATCAAAAGTCGTTGCAAACCGAACTCAAGAGAAGTGCTGAAAATCGACGAACTGTTACGCACCGAAAAGATGAATATCTCGCCGTTGGCGTACATTCGCGGACGTAGTTTGAGCAATACGTTTTTCATCATTGACGAAGCCCAAAATCTCACGCCACACGAAATCAAAACGATTATCACAAGGGCAGGGGAGAACACTAAAATTATTCTGACCGGAGACATATTCCAAATTGATTCGCCTTACTTGGATCAGCGTTCGAATGGGATTACCTATATGACGGACAAAATGCACGGACAAGAACTTTTTGCTCACGTTAATCTCGTGAAAGGCGAACGAAGTGCGTTGGCGGAATTAGCCGGAAATATCTTATGATTGTAGAAATAGAACGACATTCGGGATTTTGTTTTGGTGTAGTTTCTGCGATTCAGCGAGCCGAAAAAGAATTGCAAAACGACAAGAACTTGTATTGTTTGGGCGATATTGTTCACAACAGTGCCGAAGTCGAACGCCTTGCTAAATGCGGACTTCACGTGATTTCGCATGATGAATTTTCTAAACTGTCCAACTGCAAAGTGCTGATTCGGGCTCATGGCGAACCTCCGGAAATATACGCTATTGCGAAAAAGCAGAACATTACTTTGATTGATGCAACTTGTCCGATTGTACTCAAACTGCAACAAAGCATTCGAGAAGGTTACGAAGAAATGCAAAAAATCGGCGGACAAATTTTGATTTATGGCAAACCCGGACACGCTGAAGTATTAGGATTAGAGGGGCAAACCGAACATCATGCGATGGTGGTTAACGACGAATCCGACTTGCAAGATATTGATTTTTCAAAACCCATTCGCCTCTATTCGCAAACCACCAAAAACAAAGACGATTACGATAAACTACAAAAAGATATTCGCAAACAACTTTCTGAAACTGCTGATTTCATTGCCTTTGACACGATTTGTGGGCAAGTCGCCAATCGTGCAAAAGAACTTTGTGAATTTTGCAAAAAACACCAACTCATTTTGTTTGTGAGCGGAAAAAACAGTTCGAATGGTCAGTATTTATTTGACCTTTGCAAGCAAGCAAACGCCAATACACATTTTATTTCCGACGCATCCGAACTCAAATCCGAATGGTTCAAAACCGTTGATTCTGTAGGGATCTGCGGAGCCACCTCCACACCCATGTGGTTGATGGAGCATATTGCAGAAAGGATTTTTTTGTAATTCGGAGACACAAAAAATTTTTGAATTAACCAAATTTCCTAATAAAAAAAACACGAACTAAAGTTTGTGGTTTTTTTTGGGGGGGTTATTGCAGTTGCTTATTTGCCTTTGATGATAGTTGTTTTGCGTTTTCTGAACTAACGATTTTTTCGCCCGTTTTTGCCTCAATTTCTTTTCGTGTGTTTCCTGCAATTTTTCCGCCTTGCTTTGCAATTTCACGATTTTGTTCGGTTGTTTTTGGTCGTCTCTTTTTAGAAATTTCGGTGGTTGTGGCTTCGGCAAGCATGTTTAATACCAATTCGAGATTGGTCATATTATCTCGCAAACTTTCGGTTTTCAGACCTTTGTGTTGTTTATATTCTTTGGTGGTCATTCCCGACCAAGCGTGGGTGATGATATCCGTCAACACACCAAATTCCTGCCCTTTCTGTATGCCTCGTTGCTCCCACTCATCAGTAAGTTCTTTACGAACTTCTATGCTTTTGAGCCGTTGGTTAATCCAACTTTCGGAATAACCTTTACGATGATAATACTCCAAAAGTCGTTCAATTCCCTTCTCGGGGTCGTCGAATTCTTCAATACGCTCTCTCCCTACTTGTGCAAGCCACAACTTAAACGGCTCTGCCTTAGGCGATGGAATAGATTGAATCAGGCGAAAAAGTTGTTCCACTGTAGCAATATCCGTAAGACGCATCTTGTTGTCAGGAGAGAGCATTTTCAACTGTCCGATTTTTTCGGACAGTTCGCTACCTTCCGCCTGTAGCTTGCGTTTCAGGTCGTCCCAATATTTTCGGGGGCGTGTACTTTCGGTTAGTACTTCGATCACATCTATGATAGAAAAATACCATTCTTCTGTGTCTTCATTCCAAGCCGTGCGAATTTGACGGCTTTCAAAAAGTTTAATTGCGGTTTCTTGTGTCATAATTTTTAAGATATATTTGATTCTGCAAAATTACAACAATTTTCCCGAATAAAAAAGTTAAAAAGTGTTAAAAATTTGCATGCAACTATGGCGACTCTTTCTCATTGATTTTGACGAATTAACAAAGGTTTTCTTAAAATTTTTTAACAAAAAAAAACCACCACCTTTTGCGGGTGATGGGATTATTTCGTTAGTCAAGCGGATTTTATAATGCCGGTTTATGATTTTTTAATTCGGTCATCTGTAAATAAATAAACGACCCTACGGCGATTATCAACAACGTTGACAACATAATAATTGCTCCAATGTTAGTTCCTGTTTCCATAATTACTTTGTGTTTTTCGATTGTAAAAATAAGATAATTGCAAGTAAAAAACTGACACTAACCACTACAGATCCAAAAACATAAAGTTTCCATGTATCTTGAAAACTACCGAGAAATGACGTGATTAAAACAGCAGTGAGCACATACTTTGCAACATCAAATAACCACAGAGATTTTATCTGTTAATTTCATTGTTTTTCATTTTCATGCTACAAAGCTACAACTTTTTTTCGAATTAACCAAATTTCCAACAAAAAAAAAACACGAACCTAAGTTCGTGTTTTTTTTTATTAGATTTCAAAAATCCTATGGATTTGGCAAGCCGTAACCGTTTCCTATGCCGGCTTCCAACTGCTCAATAGTTGTTGCAGGAATTGGGAAAAAGTAGCGAGGTGCTTGATTTTCTCTACCCACAATACCACTGGTACCGGAAGCACTGCCTGCAGTACCTCCAAACATACGCTCACTCATAAAGCGTTGGTTGTCTGTATCAGTGAGCAATAAGGCATACGCTGTTCTAACCCAACCATCAGCTTCCAAAGCAGCTGCTTCGGGACCGTTAGGATCAATGTAGTTGTGTAGACCTTTAATACCTAAGTTTTTGTCCTCGGCATTGGTTCTGAACCAATCGTATACACCTCTCCAACCCGGATACAAGAATGGATACGTAGGGTCGGTAGGAGAAAGATTAGCAGGCGTACATTCAGTTATTTTAATAGCACCATCTATATTACCATATTTTAACCAAACATAGTTTGAAATTTGGTTGCCATTAGCAAATGTGTGATATCCCTGAGATGTCAAGTTGTCTTGGATTAGTTTCTGTTCGGCACGAGCTACAACGATTCTGTCAATGAACTTACCTGAACGAATCATACACCATTTGATGGCACCTTCGCCTAATAATTCAAGCTTACGCTCGTGAGCAATCGCATCCAACAACGCATCACCACTGAGACCACTAATCGGAGTAACACCTGCTCTTGTACGCAGTTGATTTACCAATGTTATGGCATCTCCCGGTTTTCCGGTTTGAGCATAAGCCTCAGCCAACATCAACGCAACATCAGACCATCTCAATATAGTAAAGTTCATACCCGAAGCACTTCCGTTTCCTTGACCGATCATCGTTCCCACAATACCACTGTTCCAAGGCTCCGCAGCCCTATTCCAATCCCATTTATTGAGTTTAGCACCACCACCGGCATGACGAGAACCTTGCCCAAACGCAATTAGTAGTTCGGCACAGGCGGCATAGGGAAGTGGGGCAGGATGCTGACCAATAAAACCTGTTTGGTGAATTGTAGCCGTTGTTGTAATACTTACATCACGACGTTTGTCGTTGTTATCGTAGCCACCCCAAGCGAATGCAGGCGTAATACTCACTGATGAAAAGGTATTCAGGTTCAGAGTAGGAGTTATACCTGCGATATTACCGGATCCAAACGGACGTCCCAAATCGTATTGAGGACCTCCACTGGTACCGGCTACACAAGGCACTTCCCAAAACGATTCGGGACTTGCACCATTTACAGCACCCAAACCGGTTCCTCTGTTGTTGATGATTTGCCAATGTACTTGATAAGGGTTGTTGGTTGCACGAGCATCTGTTGTAATCAAACGCACGGTGTTATTATGTACCGTAAGTGCACGGTTCAAATACTCTGCTGCCTCCTCCAAATAGGCTGTACGAGCAGGATTTTCAAGACGAGCATAAGAGAGTGCCGGATCACCTTGAAGTTTTTTCTCAAACGAACGACCTTCATACAAACCCGGAACATCCTCACGAATGGTTTGCCAAGAACCTGCATGAAGAGCCACTTGACCAATCAAGGCGTTAGCAAACGAACGGTTCAAACGCTCCCCGCTAACCGGAAGAACGGCAGTTCCGCCATTTACAGTATACATCATACCTTCAACGCGTTTAAGTTCGCTGATGATTTTGTCGTAGATATCAAAACGATTCGTCAACTCAATGTATTCAGCATCTATAACTTTGTTTTCATAGCCAAACGGCACATCTCCCCAATGGATTGCCAATTTGAATGCACATTGTGCCCACATGGTGATGGCTTCACCGTAGAGATGTCTCCATACGGGATTGTTATCTTGAAAACCTCGTGTTTCAGCAATAGCATCGGCAATACGAAGTGCACGACCCATAATGGAACTCAATGAAGTGAATTGTGCGTTCATGTCGCCAAGCAATATCTCGGAAGTCGCCATAATTCCAACTCTACAATTGTTCAAGTTTTCGCCATGCCATTCCACATCCGATGAGATCGGGTCTTGGAAATTATAGCGACCTCCGTTGGCAACGCCTGTTCGATACTCGCTATAGCACCATGCTAATGTTTTGAAAGCCTCCTCAGGACTTGACATAACAAAGTCGTTGTCCATCTGTCCCGGATTCTTTACTGTCAAATAATCCTTGCACTGGGTTGTCATTCCAAGAATCAACACCAGGCATACATATTTCATTAAATTTTTCATATTGTTTAATTTTTTTGTGTTTTATTTATTTTTTTTCTTAGAATGTTACATTCAAACCAAGTACAAACTGACGTGGACGTGGGTAAGAACCGAAATCCAAACCCGGAGTTGGCATATTGGCACCTTGCCAACCCGTCATACCACGCGTGTTTACTTCCGGATCCAATCCCGAATATCCTGTGATGGTCATCACGTTGTAGATTGTACCGTATACACGAAGGTTGCTCATTCCTGCTTTGCGAATCATCGTTCTCGGAAGGGTATACCCTAAGGTCAATGTTCCTAAACGAAGGAAAGAACCGTCCTCAATAGCCAAATCGGAGATATAACCTTCAAAGATGAACGGACTTGGTTCGGTTGCATTTTTGTTGTGAGCATCCAAATCTTCTTTCGTGTTCAAACGCACCAAATTTCCGTCAACGATTTTATGATAGCTATATTGATTGGTTGCAAAAGCCAAACGGTTGGAATACAATGGACCTTGGTCGGCATGGTATCTGTTGAATTGTGCATTGGCATTGTAAACATCATTACCTACGCTCCAGTTAAAGAACATACCTAAATCAAAACCTTTGTAACGCGCGTTGATATTGAAACCTCCGGTGTGTTTTGGATTAGTATTACCGATTTGCACGTAGTCTTGATGGTTGATATAACCATCACCATCTGCATCGTAGAATTTCGGCATACCCGGCATGGCTCTCTGAGCCGCATTGGTATATCCATGACGTGCTGTTAAGCCCGGCATATCCGGAATACCCGGTTTCAAAGTCCAAACGCCACCTGTTGCAGATAGATCTTGGAAATCATCTGTTGTGTAAAATCCTTTTCCTATTGATCTATAGCCCATGATAATACCTACCGGTTTGCCCACTTCGAGAATATAATCGTTGTAAGGATTGTTGCTTGAGAAAATAGATGTTCCGTATGGAATCGGTTTATTACCACCCATCAATGCATCGATATTGTTTTTGTTGAAGTTGATATTGAACCCTGCGGTAATGTTCCAATCTTTGTTTTTAAACACTTGTCCATTCAAAGCAACTTCCACACCTTTATTGCTAACTTGTCCGATGTTGGTCATGGTTGTTGAAAAACCTGTTGCCGCCGGAATAGCGGCAGACATCAAGAGGTCTTTGGTGGTGTTCCAATACAAGTCCACAGTACCCCAAAGGCGACTATGCATAACTTCGAAGTCGAAACCTAAGTTACGCGTAACCGTAGTTTCCCATTTCAAGTCAGGGTTTGCCATGGTTGATGAGCTTAACAAAGTGTATGATCCCGGAACGAGAACGTTGTTCATGGCTGTACGATTAGAGGAAGAAGCCCATAATTGTTGCCACATATTTGGAGAAACCCCGTCACTACCTACTTCACCGTAAGACAAGCGAACTTTGAAACTGTTTAACCAAGATAGATTCAAGTCTTTGATAAATTGTTCTTCGGTTGCTCTCCAAGCGAAAGCCGCAGCAGGGAAGTAACCCCAGCGGTTTGCCGGAGCGAAGTTCGACGAACCGTCAGCACGCATCGTAACCGTGAACAAATAACGATCAAGTAGAGAATAGTTTGCACGTCCGAAAAATGACATTCTACGACTTGGTGTACTTATTCCTGAACTTACCTCAAAGGTCGTTGCACTCAATTCCCGATTATATTGACTAATCATCGCAAATGCATTTTCCTTGGTAAAACTTGCAGGGAATGCTCTAGCATTTTGAATATGTGCATCTGTTCCACCTCCATCGGTTACTTCATATCCTGCTGTTAAGCCGATAGTGTGAATGTCTTTCAGGGTTACGTTATAGTTTAACACATTACTCCAAATCAATCCCCAAGAATCTTGTCGTCTGAAGCTAGGAATACTTCCGGCATAATCAATTTCACCGGTTGCCACACCCAATCCATCGTGATGCACCCAACCTCCAACAAGAGGACCTTGCCAGTTGTTGGTTTGAGTATACGAACGGTTCAAACTAAGTTCACTGCGAGCAGTCAAACCTTTGATAAACGGAACGTCCCATGTTAACGCGGTTGTTCCACGGAGTTGCTGTACTTTTTGCAAATTCTCATAAGCCTTAACTTGATTATAGGGGCTCATGTATTCGTACAGCGAACCTGAATTTCCTTGATAAGTAGCCGTACCACTACTGATATAGTCTATATCTCCTTTAATATCCTCCATCGCAATCGGACGGAAACGAAAAGCTGCCGAAACAGCATTACCCATACCGTTTCCGGAGTTTCCTAAACTGCTCATCCTTTCTCTATCTACGTAACGTCCGTCAAAACTCAAGGTTACATCTTTGAACATTTTATGCTCAACTCTTACGGTTGCAGATGTACGTTTAACAGAGTAACCTTCTGTCATACCGTTGTCGTTCAAATGGCTCAAAGAAAGCATTCCCTTAGTTCTGTCGCCTCCACCACTAACGGTGAAATCGTGATTCTGAGAAACCGAAGGACCATACACTTGTTTTTGCATATCGTAAAGTGGTACATTTTTGTACGCATCAATACTTGCAGTGTTGGTACCTCTGTGGGCTCCTAATCCGAAAAGATGTTCAAAGTCCTCTCTGGCAGCAGCCAAAGGACCTACCAAGCCATCAAAATAACTCCATTTGAATGCTAAATAATCGTACGGACTTAATGCATCAAAATAACCTGTTGGTCTGTTGAAACTCACATAGCCACCATAAGTAACACGCATAGTTCCGGTTTCCGGACGAATCGTTGTTACCAAGATAACGCCGTTCGCACCGCGTGCTCCGTAGATTGCCGTTGACGATGCATCTTTCAATACATCGATACTTTGAATAATCGCAGCAGGAAGGTTACTAAGGTCACTAAGGTTCCCCGGGATTCCGTCGATAATTACCAACGGATCGCTACTTTGTGTGATAGATGTACCACCACGAACGCGCACAGACATACTTGCGTCCGGACGACCATCTTGTGATACAATGTTCACCCCGGGTAAACGTCCTTGCAAAGCTTGCGTTACGTTACCAACCGGAGCCGCCTGTAAATCCGCTGCCGACACAGATGCCACAGCACCCGTCAAGTCGCGACGACGCACAGCACCGTAGCCGATGACAACGATCTCATCGAGTTGTGATACCTCGCTTTCCAACACTACGGTAAACGTTGTGTTTCCGTCGATGTCAACGAGTTTAGGGGTGTAACCGATAAACG
>WRKV01000072.1 GCA_009777915.1 Bacteroidales bacterium
GTTTCAACACCTTGATATTCCATCGTTCCGGGATTTCCGGAACAAGCGGCATCAACACTAATTGATATTTTTGGAAATTCTGAAATCATGGTGCAAAGGTACGAAAAAAAAACGAAATGCTCTGCATTTCGTTTTTTTTTGTTTACGATTTACTATTTTCCGTCATGTCGAGCGGAGCACGCAAAGCGTGCGAAGTGGAGACATCTCCCGGCTATTGACCGTGCCGAATTTGTAGGGGCGACGCATGCGTCGCCCCTACGGTTGCCGTTTGATGTGTGTAGGGGCGAGGCATGCCTCGCCCCTACGATTTAATTATCCCGCACACAACGCAGGGCGTTCCCAATAATCTTATTCATGAAGGTGCTCTGCGGGGAGGCAATCGACGCACTGTAGTACAGGAAGAACGCAGCCACAGCGCTGTACTCTGAGGACGACCAGTAGTACGAATCCGCACCCGCCAGACCGTTCGCGTACGCAGCAAAGCGGGAGCCCCCCCAAGTGCCTCCGTGATTTTCCGTAACACCGCCGGTGCCACCGGTGCCGATGATGCCCATATAGGTATCCGCAATTATGGATACGCTACCTGTCTGTGTCGCAGGAGCTGCATGACCAAGAGTTAGATGCAACTCCAGAAACTCCGCCGTAGTCGGCACCCGCCAATCACCCGGACAAAGGATGTCCGCGAACTTCATCACCGCACACCACGAGAAGTAATGACCATTAAAGCCATTGGTGGGAGCACGACAATCTACATTGAAACTCGGGCTAGTCCCGCCATTGTAAGAGTTTCCTCTTGGAGCACATTGGTCTGAAATCACCGCATCCGACCAAATTTGGTCTCCTACAGGCCATGTTCGATTGGTTGCAAAATCTGCCGAAGTGATGGTGACATTGTTTCTGCTTGCTGTAACAAAGTTGCAACCTTGTGGTGCGGGCGGATATACGACCACGACCCATGAGCCTGATGAGGTTTCCCATGCTGTTTGACATGCACCTGTTCCTATGTTTCGTGCTTGTCGGGTGTAGGTTCCGGCTTGGGTTGGTGTGTGTGTGGCATTGTTGGAACTTGCGAGGACTGTTGTTCCGTTCAACAACCATTGATATTCGATATTGGGTGCTCCACCGCTTGCAGCGGTAGTGCTACCGATTGTGGTAAAGGCTTGTCCTTCGTCGGTGAGGGTTTGTCCTGTTGATGCGATTGTTCCGGCTGTAAAGGCATCGTGGAAACTTACAACCCATGAGCCTGTTGATTGAACCCACGTGGTTTGGCAAGCGCCGGTGCCTGTTTGGCGAACCTCACGAGTGTAGGTGCCTGCATCGGTTGTAGAGGTTGGAGTCCATGTGGCACTGTTAGAACTTCCAATGACCGTGCCGTTATGTTTCCACTGATACTCAATAGTGCCTGAACCTCCACTTGGTGCAGTGGCATTGCCGATTTGTGTAAAGGCTGTTGAGCCTGCACACAAGGTTTGTCCGGTGGTTGCGATGGCACCGGCCACGAAGGCAGGATGCAAAGTTACTACCCACGAGCCTGTTGAGGCAACCCACGAGGTTTGGCAGGCACCTGTTCCTGTTTGACGTACCTCACGAGTGTAGGTGCCTGCACCTGTTGCTGTGGTGGGTGTCCATGTGGCACTGTTAGAACTTCCAATGACCGTGCCGTTGTGTTTCCACTGGTACTCTATGGTGCCTGCACCGCCACTTGGTGCAGTGGCATTGCCGATTTGTGTAAAGGCTGTTGATCCTGCACACAAAGTTTGTCCGGTGGTGGCGATAGCTCCGGCGGTAAAGGCGTTATGGAAACTTACAACCCATGAGCCTGTTGATGCAATCCACGAGGTTTGGCAAGCACCGGTTCCTGTTTGACGTACCTCACGAGTGTAGGTGCCTGCACCTGTTGTAGAGGTTGGAGTCCATGTGGCACTGTTCGAACTTCCGATCACCGAGCCATTGTGTTTCCACTGATACTCTATAGTTCCGGCACCGCCACTTGGTGCAGTGGCATTGCCTATTTGTGTAAAGGCTGTTGATCCTGCACACAAAGTTTGTCCGGTGGTGGCGATGGCACCGGGAGTAAAGGCAGCACTGAAACTTACTACCCACGAGCCTGATGAGGTTACCCATGCTGTTTGACAAGCGCCTGTTCCTGTGTTTCGGGCTTGTCGGGTGTAGGTACCGGCAGCGGTTGGTGTGTAGGTGGCACTGTTGGAACTTGCTATGGCAGTTCCTCCATTGAGCCATTGGTATTCGATAGAGCCCGCTCCTCCGCTTGCTGCGGTAGTGCTGCCAATTGCGGTGTAGTTTGAGGCACCTGAGCATAGGGTTTGTCCGGTGGATGCGATGGTTCCGGCAGTAAAGGCACTATGGAAACTTACAACCCACGAGCCTGTTGAGGTTACCCATGCTGTTTGGCAGGCACCGGTGCCTGTGTTTCGGGCTTGTCGGGTGTAAGTGCCTGCAGCGGTGGGTGTGTAGGTGGCACTGTTGGAACTTGCTATAGCAGTTCCTCCATTGAGCCATTGGTATTCGATAGAGCCCGCACCTCCGCTTGCAGCGGTTGTGCTACCTATTGCGGTGTAGGCTGTTGATCCTGAGCACAAGGTTTGTCCTGTTGATGCTATGGTTCCGGCGGTGAAAGCACTATGAACGGTGATACTCGCCGTGCTTGGCGAACTTGTGCCACAAGCGTTGCTTGCCGTTACCGAAATTGCGAGAGAACCCGCTGTAGTGCCTGCATTGGTAATGTCGATGGTGGTGCCATCGCTGCCGTCGTCGGTCATGCTTGCAGGCGTTGTCCAATTATAGGTCGTTGCACCGCTCACAGCGGCAATGCTCGCTGTAAATGCACCGCCCTGACAAACAGGATTGTTGCTAAACGTGATGGTTCCCGGTGTGGTGGGAGCCGGTGGTCCCAAAGTGATGCTACCGTGTAGCAGTTCCACGCCGCAGGTATTGCTCACCGTGTAGTGGTGCGTGCCGGGATCTGTCGGTCTTCCCTTGATAGAGACAGGAAACGCGTATTCTCGCTCGCCGAGCGGAGTCGAGGCACCGGACACTGTAATGCCTTCAGGAGGAACTTCAAAAGAATAGATGCGTGTGCCATCTGTCCACCAAGTGATGATCAGGGTTTTAGCTATCACCGACGGAAATACGATCTCCTCTATCTGCTCGCCTAAGCAAAGGGTCTGATGCAAAGGGGCTGATGGGCACCATTGAGGAATTGGACAATGAGCAAAACTTTTAGTCGCAAAAGCTGCGATAAGGATTGAGATAAAAATTAATTTTTTCATGATTGTTTTGGTTTTATGATTTATGAATTATGAATTATGATTTAGGGCAATAAAAAAAGCGTGAACTATCTCTTTTTATCGGTTCTTGAGGTTCTGGAATACCTATGCACCAAAATAATTGAGTAAAGCCCACGCGGTTGCATGGGCGTTCTCGCTTTACTCTTGGTGCATTTGAAATTTCCAGATTTCAAGAACCTAAATATAAGCTAAAACGCTTTTGTTATGTATGTTTTTTTGCGTATTAACTACGCGATTTTTTCATAGGCAATTTATGGTTTAATGTTTTGCAAAGATACGATTTTTTTTTGAATTGAGGATTATTTTTTTTGGTTTTTCGTTTTCTTTGCAAGCGTAAAAAAGTTGGGGAAAATTTGGTCAGTTCAATTTTTTTTCGTATCTTTGCAGCCGAGTTCATTCCTCTTTAGGAAAGGAAATCGGGAAACGTAAGACCAAGATGTCTTACGTTTGCTGTTTTATAGGACTTCCGGCAATCTCCGGCTGTACTTTCTCATTATCTTACTTCTCTCATTATCTTTTCCTTCTTCGTAATAAGCCGTAAGAAGTGCGTATTCTTTTTTTCTCAAATCTCTCATCGGCTCTAACACTATAACGTATTTTTCCGGTATGTCGTAAATATAGGTTCTTGTTCCATCGGGTTCTTTTACGGAAAAAATGAGTATGCTATCTTTTTTCCTTTCCTCAATGTGAAATTTTATCCAATGCAACCGTTCGGAGCGTTTGATGTCGAACTCTCGCTTTTTTGTTGCTTTGTCTGTTATGGTTGTTGTTAAATGTGTGAACAAACGTTCCATTGAGTCTTGCCCATCGGCGGGTGTCGGTTTGATTTGTTTTGCTCGAAAAATGAATGCCGGATTATTTGTAATATCTCTATTAAACACGCCTTTTAGTGATTTTTCACGTTCAGGCACATTCATTGCCGAAATATCTAATCGTTCGTTATATTTTTTTAGTAAATTTAGGGGCATATTATTTCCATTCTATAAAAAACAGGTTTAATTTATCGGAATCGTTTGTCTTGTTAAAATCGTGTCCCGACATTTTGATAATTCGCTCGATTAACTGAACTTTTGTCTTGCTTTTCTTTTCGTCATTATTTTTGTAATAAGAGATTGCCCCTACAAGAAAATCGGCGAATTGCATTAAAACGCTTTCGTGTGAATGCATATTTTGTACGTTGCGAAAGACACCGTATTGCACGTTCAAAATTTCTTTCAAACGATTAACTTTCCTTGCACTTAACGTGTCTTTGATGTCGAGATAAACATTGTAAGCGTATTGACTATTTATCCTGTGATTCAGCAGTCGGTAGTACATTTCATAGTAAAAATCGTCGTATGTTTGATTAAAATTTGTATTGTTGATTTTTGATTTTTCTATCCCAATGGCACGGAATTTCAAATCTGTTGCGAAAAAATAATCAATCAGTTCTAAATAAAAATGCAATTGTGGTTGCGATACTTTCGACCACTTTATTTCTGTGTGCAAATTATGTTTCTTTTTTAACTCCTTGATATTTTCTGTATGCAGTCGTGTTTGATTGTAGGCACAACTAATCGACCCTAAAAACATATACGGTTTGTGGTCGTGTTCGATGTGGCAACTTTCATCGCAATATATGTTGAATGTTTTGTTCATGTTTTTTTTTTGCAAAGATACGAAAAATTATTGATACGGGAGAAAGTTATTAACAAAACAGGTAATTTATTAACATTTTAACACTTTTTAACAAAAAAAATATACGAAAATCGGGGGGTCGAGCGTTATATAGGTGTAACAACTTAAAAAAACACAAAATTATGCTTACAAAAACTTATGGCTCGGCAATCTACGGCGTAGATGCCATCACAATTACGGTCGAAACAAGTGTGGAACTTGGTGTGAATTTTTTAATGGTGGGATTGCCCGATAGTGCGGTGAAAGAGAGTCAACAACGCATCGAATCTGCTCTTTCACACAACGGATATCGGTTTCCCGGAAAAAAAATCGTGATTAATATGGCTCCCGCCGACATTCGAAAAGAGGGCTCTGCCTACGATTTAACGCTTGCCATCGGCATTTTAGCCGCATCCGAACAAATTAAAAACGAAACGGTCGGCGATTATATTTTGATGGGCGAACTTTCGCTCGATGGTAGTTTACGCCCTATTAAAGGGGCTTTGCCGATTGCCATTGAAAGTTTGCGACAAGGTTTCAAAGGGATTATTCTGCCGAAAGAAAACGCTGAAGAGGCTGCTATTGTTAGCTCTTTGAAGGTTTATGGTACTGAACATATTATGGAGGTGATTCGTTTTTTCAATGGTGAGGAAAGTCTGAAACCTACTGAAATCAACACGCGTGAAGAATTCCAAAACAACAATGCCAATTATACTTTGGATTTTTCGGAAGTTCGCGGACAGGAAAATCTCAAACGTGCCCTGGAAATCACTGCTGCGGGTGGCCATAACGTGATTTTGATTGGTCCTCCGGGTTCTGGAAAAACCATGTTAGCCAAACGAATGCCCTCGATTTTACCTCCAATGACGCTACACGAAGCTTTGGAAACAACTAAAATTCATTCTGTTGCCGGTAAAATGGGACGACAACGCGGTTTGGTTTCGGTGCGTCCGTTTCGTGCACCTCATCACACCATTTCGGACGTGGCTTTGGTTGGTGGAGGCTCGGTTCCGCAGCCCGGTGAGATTTCGTTGGCACACAACGGCGTGCTTTTTTTAGACGAAATGCCGGAATTCAAACGGCAAGTTTTGGAAGTGTTGCGACAACCGATGGAAGACCGAATTGTGAATATCTCCAGAGCAAGAATGTCGATTGATTATCCTGCGAATTTTATGCTGTTGGCTGCGATGAATCCCTGTCCCTGCGGGAATTACAACCATCCTTGGAAAGTTTGCACCTGTGCACAAGGTATGGTCGGAAAATATCTCAACAAAATTTCGGGACCGCTGTTAGACCGCATGGATTTGCATGTGGAAGTTACGCCGGTGGATGAAGCCATTATCAATTCGAAAATTCCGGGCGAATGTAGTGAAAATATCCGCCAACGTGTGATAATTGCACGCCAAAAACAAGAACTTCGATTCGCCGAAGAAGCCGATATCCATTGCAATGCACAAATGATTCCGAAACATATTCGCGAACATTGTGAATTAGATGAAAACAGTCAAACCATTCTCAAACAAGCCATGCAAAAATTAGGGTTGACAGCTCGTGCTTACGACCGAATTCTCAAGGTTTCTCGAACGATTGCGGATTTGGACGACAGCGAAAACATACAGATTCATCATCTATCGGAGGCGATCCATTTTCGCTCACTCGACCGAGAGAATTGGGGGAAAAATTAAAACAAATTATCTTTCTCTACGGTTGCTGATGAATCACTACGCGTTGCAAGATTCGTTGGTGGTCTATTTGTAACGAAAACAAATACACTCCCGTTGGGAGATCGCCGGTGTTGAGTTGATATTCGGTGTGATTGATGCGAATTTCTTTCAACCGATGTCCCGCTAAATCATAAATGTATAGCGTCGAAATTTCTCTTTCGGATTTGATGAAAACCTCTGTGGTGGCGGGATTCGGATAGATCATCAAACGATAGTTTTCGTTTTTGTCAACAATAGATGTTGACGGATTGATATTGGTAACAGTCACAAATGCCGTATCGTTTGATCGGTCTAAATCTCCCGGAACATCAACCCAAACCTTGATTTCGTAGGTGGTGTATTCGCCCAAGTTAGCTCTTAACAGTGATGGGTCATCTGTTATGAGTGTGCTGTAAGAAAGTAATTCCGGAATCGTTGCATCCCGCACTCTGCCATCCTGTATAGTGCCTCCTGTTATGCTAAAATAGACCGGCAGATTTTTGAATGGTCTCTTGTTGAGATTGGCAATTTTTACGATAATCGGTTCTCCTCCCAATGTTAAATCTAACAAATTGGTATCCGAAACGGGAGCGAGAATTTCAAGCACAGCAACGTCTGCAGGCCACGCCATGGTATCCTCTTTCATCGTAAAATGATCGATAAAAATGCCTTGTGATTGATAGTTTGGATTGCTTAAAAACCGGAATTGCTCCTGACCTCCCCCTTTGGCATCAAACGGCACACGTTCGGTTCGCCAAACATTGCTGAGTGTTCCGGGAACAGTCGGACCGGAGAAAAGCACATCTGTGGGGATGCCTGCACTGTCTCTGAGAACTTGCAGATTCTCAGGAATGGTCGGAGCCTGTGTCCTGTATCGATACTCAATAACGTACTGCTCTCCCTCCTCCAAATCAAAGCAAACCGACGCCAAAACTCCGGGATTGGTTCCATTACCACGAAAACGTGCAAGTGCATTTGCCTCAGAACCCTCAAAAGTCCAATACGCAAAATTTTGAGGCTCAACGGAAAACGGCTCTACCAAGTTGTTCCACCCTTGTCGTTCGTCAGGCTGGAAAGTTACGGTATAAGGAAGTTGGGTAATGGGTGCCGTTTTGATTTTTTTAATACTACGTGTTGTGTTTGCTGCGATATTGTTGGGGACCACGATAGATATACGAACCGAATCTTCGCCATAGTTGAGACGAGTGAACATTTGATCCAATTTGAACAAGATCACGGTATCAATAGGAACATCTCCATACCAGGTTTCGTAATACGTATTTCCGCCGAATTCGATTTCGAATATCGGATCGCTTGTAGCGACATATCCTTGGTTTTGAAATTCCACGTAAAGCGTATCGGGAGAGAGGTCGCAGTTGTTGGACGAAACAGCCCAAATCCTATCCAACGACAAGTTCGGCGATGAGGCAGAGATGCTGTCCATAATCACAAACTCGTCTAAATACAAGCCTGTCGACCATCTTTCGGACACAGCCTCAATAACCACATATTGCGAATTCGCTGCGGATACGGCATCGGGTTTGTAATAGATAATGGCTCGCCTGTAGCTGGTATCCGTTGTCGAAAAGGTGCTTTGCAACTGAGAGCCAATGGGCAATCTGTTGGTTCCCGCATAAACATTCAGAGTTACCGGACTCATGTGCATCGTATCGGTTTCGCCTGCTCCTAATCGCCGTACTAAATTAATGGCTCGATAATAGAACGAGATAAAATACGTTGTATCCTCAGATAATTCGAAACACGGCGATGTCAAGGATTGTCTGATAATGGTGCCGGTAGGGATACCTTGTGTAGGAGCCTGATAAACCGCCCCAATGCCGGTGTGAGCCTCAGCAGGATTGGTCACGTATTGCAACCAAAACTGTTGCATTCCGGCTTGACTGTTACTCCAATGGTTTATTTTTTCATGGGGCTCGAATCCCATGTCGTATCTGCCTGTATGTGTTCCGGTGTTGGCGGTTTGCACGATTGCCGATGTATCATCGGAAATATCGGTATTTGCAAGTCCCGAAATCCAACCTTCGACTTCCCACGCACCTTGAGTTCTCAAATCCATTGCGGTATAGGAAATCGTTCCTATGTTGTAAGGGAGAATCGCTGCAAACTTTCCGGTAGATGGGCTATTGGCTTCTACTACGGTTGTGTTGCCTGCCGGATTGGTTATCGCAAAAGTACCCGAAACGGTTCCTGCCGGAATGGTGTAAGGACTTCGGTTTTTGACCGTCATTACGGCGTGTTGTCGATTTCCCAAACTGCAAGACGGATCCGGAATCGTCAGTCGTATCACACTTAAATTAGTATCTTGAGCACTTACGCTGTCGCGAATGGCAATATCGTCCAAAGCCATGCCAAAATCTCTGGCGTCAGTGTTTCGACCGTCTCTACTGTTGTATTGAAACGTAACAAAATAGGTTCCCGTTTGAGTAGGTGTGAAATAAACCTTTTGTGGCACCCAATCACCGTTTGTCATGGTATCGCTAAGCAAAGGTTCTGCCTCCATCAGCCCTTGAAGGTCGAAATAATTCGACACACGGATATTCAAAATTTCTTCCGCAGGTGCTACCAAAACTCTTCTAAAATAAAGAATCTCGTAGGGTTTGTCAGCCTCCATAAAAATCGGTGGAGAAACAATCCAATTATTGTTTCGTTCCAAACGTCTGTTCCGGTTGGCACGAATACTATTCAAGGGTGCTGTGGGATCCGGTGATGAATAGGTTATCATTCCAACGTTGCCTGTAAAAACATTGCTTGCAGACGTATTCTCTGTCCAGCCACGAAAAATATAAGGTGAATACGCACTGTCGATTGCATTTTGAGAATAAATTTGCCAACTTTCGGTAGGGGAATCATAACTTTCAAATCCTTTGTAAACAGGGACGTTCACAGGAGGCATAGCCTCTGTAATCGAAAATTCGGAAAGAGCAATTCCTGAGGAAAGTGCTGCACTGTATGCCAAAAATCCAAAGAAATACAACCCTGTTTGCGATGGGGTGTAATACGTGGTGATGGTTCGAAACTCCGTGTTGTTAAACGCTCTGAGATCCATCAACGTTATATCGCTCGCTTGAGGAAATTTACTTCTGCCTACATACAGTTTCAGATTTTCGGCGTAGCTATTTGAAAAAGCCTTGTAAGTAAACGAAATTTGATACGTTTTGTTTTGTTCAAGTTCCATACAGCCGGTTACCAAGCGGTCGTCCGATGCCTCGCCCCCTGTTGATATCGCAACTTGTCCGATCAGCGTATTCGTATTATTTCTCAAAAGTTCCCACGTTACATACGGTTGAATGGGTTTTTGCGATATAGTCGACCAATTTCTGAAAACCGAATAGTTGTCGAACGAAAAACTATAGGGCACTTCTTCCACCGATGTTTGATGAAATTCCACATTTCTCAGCGTATCGCTCGGTTGGATTTGTCCGGGAAATTCAACCCACGCATTAACCAGCGTAACCGGCGTATTAAACGATTGCGGAATAGTAAAATTCACTTCAATCGCACTGTCGTAAGGAATCGAAGTATAGAATGTTTGTCCGATCGGCGAACTGAAAGATATCCCTTCATCTGCACTGTATTGGTAGTAAACCGTATATTCAGACGGCATATCATATCCCAAATTTCTAACCTTGAATGACATTCTTTGATTACTCAGATCGCAATTCGACAACGGAGATGTCATCGCAACAACATTCAACCGATAGGGATCTGCCTCTCTAACTTCGAGATGTTTAAGATAGGATTCGAGAGGAATACCATAAAAATTAGGTGCTGTCCCTTGTTGTACACTGGTGTTTCTCGATCTGAATATCAAGCGATATTTACCGTCTGTTGCTGTTGGAGGAAAATTTGCCGGATCTATCAACAGCGAAACATTGGCTATTCCCACAGGTAAGATGAGGCTATCGACTACTATTCTAAATGTATCAACACTGACGGAGTTACCAAAACCATGAGTCTCATCCAGTCTGTACGATGGTGCATACGTGGCTAAATAGATGGTTAAATTATTCGTAAATTCCGGAGTCAACGCCACACTCGTGAATTTCAATTCGTACATTTTGTTTTGATCCAATTCGATGCACGACGAAAAGATCGTAACTAAATGGTCGGTCAAGAAATACTCTGATCGCAAAAACGGGAAAATAGTATCGCCTTCCGCAGCCACAGAGCGAAATTGCCACAAAGACGAGCGGTTAACGATATCAGCACTATTGCTAAAAAACATCCAGCCGACCGTATCCGTCATCACTTCGCCGGGCACTCCAAAGTTGGGCTTGTAGGGAATCAAATTACAGTCCGGTTGCTGTGCATATCCTTTTGCAAAAAGGAGAACCATACTTACGACCAATACTATTTTTCTCATAGCCATTGTATTTTGAAATGTTTGGGTTTACATCAGGGTTTTTGAGTTTACAAAGGTACAAATAAAAAATGATATTAGCAAATTTTTTTGATAGTTTCAAAAATTTTTATTAGAAGGCATTCCGTCCGCTGCGTTTCAGAATAATAATTCGATTGATTTAAACCCGCTGGCGGCGATTTGCAATCGGTGCCGACACAGCAAGGGGATGTCTCCACTACGTGCACTGCGTGCACTCCGCTCGACATGACGAGGAAAACCGTTGAGGAAAAAGGGGAAAGAGGGTCATTGCTCGATAGCGATTTTACTCACTATTTCAACACATCATAAAACATCTGCTGAATCTCCGGACGGAGCGTCTGTTGGGTGATTTTGGTGTTGTCTGCCGAAGGGTGAACGCGGTTTGAAAGAAAAATATAAATCCTCTGATTTTGTGG
>WRKV01000073.1 GCA_009777915.1 Bacteroidales bacterium
CCTGATCAGATTGATGCCGACGATATGTATTATGTTATTGACGAGTTCGGCGGACACGGCCACCCTTTACCTTGCAGTGTGTTTCCCGCAAGGCTAAAGATAGGAAAAAAATTAAGGGAAGAACTAAACAAAGTGCAACCCTTGTAAATTAACAGAAAATAAACATTATGAAAAAGATTTTAGACCAATCTATCTTTGCAAAATTATTAACTAAAAAAAATCATTTATGAAACAAAAAACAATCTTCGAATTAGAAAAAATCCAATATGACTCATGGAAAAAGCCCAAATATCCTGAATTTGCGGTAGAGCGTTATACCGTAGGTCATTTTTCGAGCCTTGCCAAAGCAGAAAAAGAAATGAGCAAATGTGTTGAAGAGGCGAAGAAAAATGCAGACAAAGAATATCCCGATCTAACATTTGGTTTTATGATTAATGAATTGGTGCTTGATAAGACCACGTATTGGCTTGCAAAAAAACGTCGAAGTTATTTGGCTGACGGTTCGTTTTGGGACGAAACTCTTGTGTCTGAAATAGTCGGTGATGGTAAAGACGGTCGCTTGGAAGAATTTCTCGGTCGCCCCGCAGACAAAATACGGTTTAAAAAAGGCGATTTGGTTGAAGTTCTGTTTGGCGACCATGTTTTTCTCAAAGTGGTGGGTCATTTGCCACGTACACCTAAAGATGTGCAACAATTGCACGAATATAACCGTAAGCTTGAAAAAAATCCGGACGATTATAGGTTTAAACTTGATTACACTGACGATGGTTATTATGCCCTCAACTTAAATAGCAGTCATGGCCATCCGGACGCAATTAATATGTTTCCTGTGCGATTGAAGGTCAGCAAAAAGTTGAGAGAAAAATTTGATGCTATTTATGCAAATCCTGAAAGTTGGGATTAAAATCGTATCTTTGCAAATTATTAACTTAAAAAAATAGACATTATGAAAACAAAAGAAATGTATTATGACAGAACATTAGATGGTTCGTTCTCTAAACGTATTGAGCCTAATGGCGATTTAAGATGGTTGTTTGATTTTGTAAAAGAAAATTACGAATTGGATTTCTTGATTGGCAAGAATGCCGAATGGATCTCCGTCTATCGCGGTTTATCTCGCTGTATTACAATAAACAAAAAAGGAAAAATAGATGGGGCAAAAGCATATAAAGAGTTAGTTCCCGATTTATATGCTAATACAAATGAAAAAACAAATTTTCAAAAAGAATTAACAGAGTTACTATCAAAAATTGACAATACGCCTAAATTTGACAGATACTATAAAAACAAAAAAGAAGGCTATTATCAAAATGAATTATCTCGTAAATATGGTATTTCAAGCGATTTTAATTCTGAATTTGTTATTATAGACAAAGAGGCTCAAATTGGCTATAAAGACACAGAAACAGAAGAGAAAATTTTTGACAAATTGAAAGAAAGATATAGAAATTTACAAGAAAATATATCGTCTATTAACCCCATCCTTTATGGCCAAAATTTAAATAAAAAATCAATGGGTGGAGAGCTTGATTTTCTTGCTTTGGATAAAAAGGGCAATATTCTTTTAATTGAATATAAGCACGGAACAAATACTTCAGGAATATATTTAAGTCCTTTACAAATAGGGTTATATTATGATATTTTTACTAAATATTACTCAGACTACAAAACAGATTTTGAAAATGCGATATTCAATATGTTAAAACAAAAACAAGAAATCGGATTAATCAGTCGTGATTGGCGATGTCCAACATCTATTAAAGAAATAATACCTGTATTGATAATATCTGAATACAATGTCAAGAGTACAGCAAAACAAAGATTTGAAGAAATAATGGCCATTTGCAGAAAACACGAGGCTTTTGGAAATAATTTTCTGTCAAATATAGTTACTTATAACTATGCAGGTTCTCAATTAAAAGAATGGTAATCCGATGAACATTACAATCCATCGTGGCACAAACCAAATCGGCGGTTGCATTACAGAAATTGAAAGCAACGGCTATAAAGTTTTTATTGACTTTGGAGAAGACTTGCCCGGAACAGAAAACGCAAACAAAGAACTGTCGCCAATTGACGGATTAACGTGTGGCGACATCTCAAAAAGTGCTTTGTTTATCACGCATTATCACGGCGACCATATCGGAAAAATTTGTGATACTGTTGCTGATTTGCCCATTTATGTAGGCGAAACGGCACTCGAAATTTACAACTGTTTGGAAAGCCGATTGTCGTATATTCCCGATGAAATCGAGGCCGAAAAACACAAAAAAATTGTTGAACGCATTAAAACCATTAAGACGTTTGAGGCTTTGGATAAAATCCCAATTGGCAACATCACCGTAACGCCTTTATGGGTCGACCACTCCGCTTTTGATGCGTATATGTTCATCGTTGAGGCAGATGGCAAGAAAGTTCTGCATACAGGCGATTTTCGTGGACACGGATTTCGGAGCAAAGCACTAATCCCCATGTTGAAGAAGTATGCCAAAAACATGGACTACATCATATCGGAAGGCTCCAATATCCTGCGCCCAAAGGCAAGCATACAAACCGAACAAGAACTGCAAAAAGATTTTGAAACGCAATTCAAAAATCATAAATACAATTTTGTTCTAATCTCGTCTACCAATATCGACCGGCTGTTTGCGCTGTACCACGCAGCAAAAAAGGCAAAGCGGTGTTTTGTTTGCGACACATACCAAACACATATCTTAAAAATTGTTTCCGAAAATCACAAAAAATACACGAAATTTTACGATATAGATTTCGAGCAAACAAGCAATCCGGCAGGTCGATTCTTTGAAATTAAACGGTTCTCTAAATTAGACGGAATTTTCAAAAATTATTTAGACCGACACGGTTTTTGTATGCCCATTCGCACTAACACTATCTTTACGCCATACTTAGAGGAATACGGAAAATCCGATGAAACCAAAATCGTTTATTCCATGTGGAACGGCTATTTAGACCAAGAAAAGTCGGCATTTAACCCAGCGTTATCAGAATTTTTAGAGCCGTATGAATTTGAACATAAACACACCAGCGGACATGCCGATATTGAAACCTTAAAAGCCGTTTTCGAGACCGTAAATCCCAAGCACGGTATCATCCCCATTCATACGGAAACCCCTGAAAAATTTGAGGAATTGTTTCCTGAACAAAACATTATTCGGTTGCAAGACGGAAAGGTATTTATTTGTTAAGCATCATTAAAATTAAATGCTTCCAAGGGGTTGCTATTTTAGATTTTTTTTTGTAAATTTGCAAAACCGAAATAATCGGTCTGCAACAATGGAAAAAAGATTTACAAAAAATGCGGTAATCCTTGCCAATGGAAAGTTTCCGGAACACCTGGATTTACTGGGGAAATTGGGTGGTGCATGCAAGGGCGATGCATGCATCGCCCCTACAATCGTTTGCTGTGATGGTGCAGTGCAGAAACTGCTCGATTTTGGGATAGAGCCGAGCGTGATCATCGGCGACTTAGACAGTATCTCGGAAGAAAACAAAATCCGATTCGCCGACATCCTCATCCACAACCCCGATGACGAAACCAACGACCTCACCAAAGCCGTCAACTTCTGTATAGACAAGGGAATTGACACTCTCGAAATCCTTGGTGCAACGGGACTTCGCGAAGATCACACGCTTGGCAATATCTCGCTTTTGGCAAATTATGTGGAAGTGCTCACTTCCGTGAAAATGTTCACGGATCATGGCATTTTTACGCCTATTTCACAAACAACGACCTTTGAAAGTTTCCAAAATCAAGCGGTTTCTATATTTTCAATAATGCCTGAAACGCGTATCACCACTGATGGTTTGGCGTATCCTATCCAAAATCGCACGTTACGTTCATGGTGGGAAGGTACCTTAAATCGTTCGCTTGGCGATAATTTTACAATTGGTGTAGATAATGGGAAAATAATTGTATTTCAATGTTTTTGAAGTAAATAATTAACAGAAAATCGGTGTATTTTCCTGTTTTTTCAGTATTCGATTTTCAATTATCAATTATTTTTCGTATCTTTGCATCCCCTTTATGTAATTGCAAAAATTGTGTCTATATGAATATCATCATTCTATCCTTTGCGATGCTCGTTGTCCTTGCCGGAATTTCGGCGGTGGCGGTGTATGTTGTAGCAAAAAAGTTTCATGTTGAGGAGGATCCTCGCATTGATTTGGTTAATGCGTGTTTGCCCGGTGCCAACTGCGGTGGATGCGGTTTTCCGGGTTGTCGGGCTCTTGCCGAAACCATTGTAAAACAAGGAAATTTGGAAGGACTGAATTGTCCGCCGGGGGGTTCGGAATGTATGCAAAATATAGCTTCGGTGTTGGGTGTTGAGACGGTTGTTGAAGAGCCTAAAATTGCGGTCATTCGTTGTTCGGGAACTAAACTTAATTCGCCGAAAACTGTGAATTTTGAAGGCTTGCAAAGTTGTCGTTTTTCAAACAATCTTTATACCGGAGATGCCGGATGTCCGCAAGGTTGCTTGGGATTGGGGGATTGTGTGCGGTCGTGTCAGTTTGATGCGATGTATATGAATGAAGAAACGGGGTTGCCGACTATTCTCGACGATAAATGTGTTGCTTGCGGGGTTTGTGTTACGGCTTGTCCGCGTGCTGTGATTGAGTTGCGTTTGAAAGGTAAAAAAGATCGTCGAATTTTCGTGTCTTGCATCAATAAAGAAAAAGGTGTAATGGCAAAAAAACATTGTTCGGTGGCGTGTATCGCTTGCACGAAATGCCAGAAAGCATGCACCTTTGACGCTATCACTATCGAAAATAATTTAGCTTATATCGATTTCGAGAAATGCAAATTATGTCGCAAGTGCACCACCGAATGCCCCACCAACGCTATCCTTGAGGTGAATTTTCCGGTGAGGAAAACCACTGAAAGTTAAAAAACATTTGTATCAAAAAAAGACTATAAAATTCGAAAAATGCAAATAACAGATATATGATTACGATGGAGGGTGTGGACAAAACCCGAACAAAACGGCATCCCGTAGGGATGCATCGCTCGATAGAAAACGAAAGTATCCCCATCTCACCCCGCATCCTGTAGGGATGCATCCTCTTCATAAAAACAAAAAACATACAAAATTATTCATGCCAAACACATACACACAAATACACATACACACCGTTTTCGCCGTACAAAACAGAATGTCGCTAATTCAAAAATCGTGGCAAGAACGTCTGTATAAATATATCATATCCATCATTCAAAAATATGAACACAAAGTATTAGCAATCGGTGGTATGTCAGACCATATTCACATTCTGTTTGGATTCAGACCAACACAAGCATTATCCCATTTAATACAGGAGGTGAAAAGAGATAGTTCGGAATGGATAAACCAACAACATCTAACGCAAGGACGTTTTTCGTGGCAAGAAGGTTATGGTGCATTTTCATACAGCAAATCGCATATTACGCAGGTTGCGAAATATGTAGAAGAACAAGAAAAACATCATAAGAGGAAAACATTTATTGATGAATTTAAATTGATATTAAAAGATTTTGGATTAGATTATGACGAACGGTATATATTTAAACGAATTGAAGAATAGGTCGCATCCCTACAGGATGCAGATTGAGGGAGGGAGAATGCATTTTCTACCGAGCGATGCATCCCTACGGGATGCCGTTTTATCCTTAGACGGGATTGCACCTCGAAAAAAGCCTAATACGGCTTTCAGCCGTATTGGTCGCCCCGAAGGGGCAGATTATTTCAACCCAACGCAACGCGTTGGGGACAAAGCATAGATACACACAGACTAAACACTACTAATAACTATGAAAACCTTCAAACTCGGCGGAGTACACCCCAAAGAATACAAACTTAGAGCAGAAGACCCATCCGTGACTTTGGGACTGCCTCAACAGGGCATCGTCTTTGTGAATCAGCATCTGGGTGCACCTTCGCAATGCATCGTCGCCAAAGGGGATAAGGTGAAAGTGGGACAACCCCTCACCAAAAACGAGAACTTTATCGGCTCCAATGTGCATAGCCCATTCTCGGGAACGGTCAGTAAAATCGATACTTTCCACGATGCAAGCGGCTATCGCAAGGAGGCGATCGTGATTGACGTTGAGGGCGACGAATGGCTCGAAACCATCGACCGCTCTGAGGATATCAAGCGCGACATCACCTTGAGCAAAGAGGAGATCATCGCAAAGGTTAGAGAAATGGGCATTGTCGGTATGGGCGGTGCATGCTTTCCGGCACACGTGAAACTGATGGTTCCCGAAGGAAAAACGGCGGAATACCTTATCATCAACGGCGTGGAGTGCGAGCCTTACCTCACCGACGACTACCGCCTTATGATCGAAAGCGGCGAGCAATGCCTGATCGGCGTTTCCGCTCTACGCAAGGCTCTCGGCGTGAAAACAGCCTTTATCGGCATCGAAAACAACAAGCCCAAAGCCATAGCACACCTGACGAAATTAGCCCAAACATTCGAGGGTATCGAGGTCGTTCCCCTGCAAGTGAAATACCCGCAAGGTGCGGAAAAACAACTGATCTACGCCATCACCGGTCGAGAGGTACCATCGGGCAAACTGCCCATCGACATAGGCTGCATCGTGAGCAATGTCAGCACGGGTTACGCCGTGTATGAGGCTGTTCAGAAAAACAAGCCGCTCATCGACCGAATGGTTACGGTGACGGGACTTCATGTAGAAAAGGTATCGAATTTCAACGTGCGAATAGGCACACCTATATCCATGCTTTTGGAGGCTGCAGGCGGCATTCCAACGAACACGGGCAAAATCATCAACGGTGGTCCGATGATGGGGAAAGCCCTGTTTTCGTTAGATACAGCCGTTACGAAAGGGACGTCTGCATTGTTGCTGATGGACGAAAGCGACGCCCATCGCGGCGAGGAGGCGAATTGCATTCGTTGTTCGAAATGTGTGCAAGCCTGTCCGATGGGGCTGGAACCCTATCTCCTTTCGGCTTTGGTGGAGAACGACAACTTCGAACGTCTCGAAAATGAGAACGTGATGGATTGTATAGAATGTGGCTGCTGCTTGTACAGTTGCCCGTCGTATCGCCCGCTGTTGGACTGCTTGCGGGTGGGTAAGTATACTGTTCGCACTTTGAAGAGTAAACAGTGAAGCGTGATCCGTGATCCGTGAGGCTTCGCCCATAGCCAATGGTGCAACTCTCACAGTTCACAGCTCACAGTTCACATAAATCAACAAATAAATAATCAAACCAATTAAACACAAATGAATAAATTAGTAATCTCCGGTGCACCGCACCTACACAGCCCCGACAACGTCCCAAAAATCATGTGGGCAGTAGTGATTGCACTCGTTCCAACGGCACTCACATCAGTCTATTTTTTCGGACTTGATGCTTTGGTCACCATATCCGTGGCAGTGGCATCGTGCTTGTTTTTTGAATGGGCAATACAAAAATATCTGCTCAAACAAGAACCTACCGTAACCGATGGATCGGCTATGATTACAGGGCTTTTGCTCGCTTTCAACCTGCCGAGTAACCTGCCCATTTGGATGACGATTCTCGGTTCGTTTTTTGCGATCGGTGTTGTAAAAATGGCATTCGGTGGCTTAGGAAAAAATCCGTTCAACCCTGCGTTGGCAGCACGTGCGTTTCTATTGATTTCGTTCCCTGTGGCGATGACCTCGTGGCCCGTTATTCGTCCGCTCTTCGGCGAAAGTGCGATGGATGCACTGACCGGACCTACGCCGTTCGGATTCCTCAAAGAGGGTATTGCACAAGGCATTCCGTTGAGTGAGTTGATGCCGCAAGTTCCGACTTATGCACGAAAACTTGTAGGTGCACACGGTGGCTCGTTGGGCGAAGTTTCGGCGATTGCCATTTTGCTGGGAGGGCTGTATATGCTGTGGAAACGCATCATCACGTGGCATATACCCGTTGCATTTATTGGCAGTGCGTTTGTGTTTGCATTTATCCTCAACAGTATCAACCCTGAAATTTACATCAACCCTTGGGTACACCTGCTAACCGGCGGTTTGATGCTCGGTGCAGTGTTTATGGCGACAGACATGGTCACCTCACCGATGTCCCCGAAAGGGCAGTTGGTATTTGGTTTGGGATGCGGCGTACTCACCGTCATCATTCGCGTTTGGGGTGCGTACCCTGAGGGCGTGTCGTTTGCAATTTTGATTATGAATGCGTTCGTTCCCTTGATAGACCGAGCGTTCAAGCCAAGAGTATTTGGAAAATAAACATACGGATTATGAAGAAAAAGACATCCACACTAATCAACATGGTCATCTCCTTGACCCTGATAGCAGGCGTTTCCGCCATCTGCCTCGGTGCGGTATATACCATCACCAAGGGACCCATCGAAGAGGCACAGAAAGCCAAGCGTGAGGCTGCAATCAAAGCCGTGCTGCCGGAATTCGACCATATCGAAGTCCACACACAAACCCTCGACGGCGGCGAAATCACACTCAACAAAGCCTACAAAGACGGCGAACACATCGGCACTGCGATAGAAACCTTTACTAACAGAGGATTCAGCGGGCTCATCCGACTGATGGTCGGACTGCTCGACGACGGCACCATCTACGGCGTAAGCGTGCTCGAACACAAGGAAACACCGGGGCTCGGCGACAAGATAGAACCTCGAAAATCCAATTGGTTCGACCGAACCATCAAAGGTAAGAACCCCTTGCAAACGCCTCTCAAAGTCAACAAAGACGGGGGCGATGTAGATGCGATCACCGCTGCCACCATCACCACACGCGCCTACTGCGATGCTGTCAATCGTGCCGCACAAGCGAAAACCATAGCAACAGAGCGTGAACCGTGAACCGTGAGGCTTCGCCCATAGCCAATGGCACAACCCTCACACTTCACACTTCACACTTCACAAACAACTAAACGATTAAACAACAAAACCAATGAATAATCTAACCACCTTCACAAAAGGTCTAATCAAAGAAAACCCCGTCTTCGTCCTACTCCTCGGCATGTGTCCGGTGTTGGGCGTCACCACCTCCGCCATCAACGGTCTGGGTATGGGGCTCGCCACGATGCTCGTGCTGGTCATGTCGAACGTCTTTATCTCTGCACTCAAAACGCAGATTCCCGACAAGGTGCGTATTCCCGCGTTTATCGTGGTGATTGCGTCGTTTGTAACTGTTGTAAACCTTTTGATGGAAGGTTTTGTGCCCGATTTACACGCACAACTTGGTGTGTTTATTCCGCTGATTGTAGTGAACTGCTTGGTGCTTGGTCGTGCCGAAGCGTTTGCTGCGAAAAACAACGTTTGGTCGAGTTTTGTTGATGGTGCAGGCATGGGTCTGGGTTTCACCATAGCACTGACTTTGCTTGGGAGCGTTCGTGAAATCTTAGGCAGTGGCAGCATTTTCGACCTCAAATTTATTACCGGCGATGGCATCCTCATTTTCGTGTTGGCACCGGGTGCTTTCATCGCACTGGGCTTTCTCATCGCATTGATTAACCACTTAAAAAAAGCATAAACCATGGAATATATTCTCATTATCATTGCCGCCATTTTTGTGAACAACATTCTGTTCGCACAATTTTTGGGCGTATGTCCGTTTTTGGGCGTATCCAATAGAATCTCGACTGCTGTAGGGATGGGCGGTGCCGTACTCTTTGTGATGACACTCGCTATGATCGTTACATTTTTGGTTCAAACCTATATCCTCACCCCTCTGGGATTGGGATTTCTACAAACGATTGCATTCATTTTGGTGATTGCTGCGCTGGTGCAGATGGTTGAAATCATCTTGAAAAAAGTGAGCCCGGTCTTGTATCAGGCGTTGGGAGTGTTTCTGCCGCTAATCACCACCAACTGCGCGGTTCTGGGGGTTGCCATCTTGGTTATTCAGAAAGAATATACGCTCTTGCAAGGCACAACATTTGCTATTGCCAATGCGCTTGGTTTCATGTTGGCGATGGTGATTTTCGCAAGTCTTCGCGAACAGTTGGAGCTCGCAAAAGTGCCCAAAGGCATGAGAGGGATGCCCATTGCCTTAGTTACGGCGGGCATTCTGGCTTTGGCGTTTATGGGGTTTGCGGGGTTGGTGTAGCGTTTCAAAACACATGAAAAGTTGTTCACATAAAAAAAAAATCGTGTCTTTGCAAGCTATGCAAAGGATGCCCTTTTGGAGAACACTCGGATTGGCCTCACTTCTCGCCATAGTCCTCATCACAGAGGGTTGCAGGAAAGACCCTGTATTCAATACCGACCCGAATTTCCGTTTGGAATTTTCGAGCGATACCATTGCGTTCGACACGGTTTTCACGACGATGGGCTCAACCACGTTTTGGCTCAAAGTTTATAATCGCAGCAGCAGAGACGTCGAAATTCAAAGCCTTGAATTAGTCGGGGGAGAGGGCTCTCCCTTTCGGTTGAATGTGGATGGCGACACCTCGCTTTGGCAGGAAAACATTAGGCTTCGCGCGAGGGATAGTCTGTTTGTTTTTATTAAAGTGACGATTGCTCCTAATGATTCAAACAACCCGATTGTGGTTACAGATTACATTCGTTTTTCATACAACAATCGTACGCAAGATGTAGTACTTCAGGCGTTCGGACAAGACATCATCCCTCATCGACCAAAATATGGAGATATTTTGGAGATTCTACGTGGCAATGACACTCTCCGCCTCCCTTACTCTATCGCGGATTGCAGCGTCCCCTGGAAAGCGGGGAGACCGCATGTCATCTACGGATATCTGCTCGTTCAGTCCGGCGATGAATTGATTTTGGAAGAGGGAACGCGTGTGCATTTTGCACCTGATGCAGGGCTGATTGTCGCTGATGGCGCGAGTTTGAAGGTTAGGGGCTCATTTACAAATGAAGTGATTTTCGATGGGATGCGCATGGATGCAGCCTACAGAAACACCACCGGACAATGGAACAGGATTTGGCTCCTTGCCGGGAGTGTGGACAATGAAATCGATTGGGCAATCATCCGAAACGGTAGAATCGGGCTTTTGGTGGATAGCGTAGCCAATCACAACCCCACCTTAGTCATCGAAAACACGATTATTGACAACATGCAAAGCCACGGCATTCTCGCGCAAGGCGCCGTCATCAGAGGTGGCAACCTGCAGGTGAGTAACTGTGGCGATCGTCTGTTGGCTTTGATGGGCGGCGACTACGTGTTTGAGCATTGCACCTTTGCGAATTATTTTAGTCAGTCAACTGCTGTGCGGAGAAATGCATCGGTTTTGCTGAGCAATACCGCACGTCCGTTGATTCATGCGGACTTCACGAGTTGCATCATCTACGGCAGTTTGCAGGAAGAACTGCATTTGGATCTGACATCGGAAAACACGGCGAACTACAGTTTCTCTCACTGCCTCATCCGCACCCCAATCAACACGAGCGGCCGACCGTTTCACAACTGCAGAATCAACACCAACCCCCATTTCAAAGACCCGTCAAACGGCGATTTCGAGATA
>WRKV01000074.1 GCA_009777915.1 Bacteroidales bacterium
ACGTGAAAATTCGTATCTCGAAAGGGTATGTTTCACTCTCAAAACATTCGTCAATACGTTGTTTGGAAGAATCAACGTACCATAAGCATCGGCTTCAAAACTATAATCTCCCATGATGTCGGTTGTTGCATTATCTTGATACACACCATAGCCGGAAAAGTTTGAGCGATAATGATTTCCGTAGGTAAACGGATATACCATTCGACGATAGGGTTGTGTAAAAACCATGTGATAATCTTTTCCAAGATGACCGACATTATCGTTTTCCGTCGCCGTTATTTTGTACATGGCGTAATAGTCGTCTGTACCTGTGGCAATCGCTACTGTAGCCGAAGGGAGAAGTCCATACTTTTCAACGGTTGTGGCATCAAGCATGACATTTTTTTCCTCGCCGTGAAATTTCAGATCCGAAAAATTCCAAATCTGTCCGGCACCACTCGGACCGGGTGCAACATAATCTGCTTTGTGCATACTTTGGACATCGCCGACTTTGAGGGCATGCTTCGAATGTGTCAGTGTAATTTGCGAAAAAGCACCCATACCAAGCGATAAAACAATCGAAAGAACAAAAACTTTTTTCATAGTTTTAAGTTTTTAATTTAACCTATAATTTTTGCAAATATACGAAAAAAAAATGATTTTGTCAAATTTTTTGTTGAAAATATTTTGATTTATTCCGTTTTTCGTATTTTTTTTGTATCTTTGCAGAACTATTTTGAAATTTTTTTTGCTATGAATACAGAACCAACCCACGTTAAAAACTTCAAACGTTACACCGTTACTACTGCTCTCCCCTACGCCAATGGACCTATCCACATTGGGCATTTGGCGGGCGTTTACGTGCCTGCCGATATTTATGTTCGCTATTTGCGTTCGACCAATCAAGATGTTGTTTTCATCGGCGGAAGCGATGAACACGGTGTTCCGATTACCATAAAGGCTCGTCAAGAGGGCGTTATGCCACAAGATATTGTCGATAAATTTCATGGCATTATCAAAAAATCGTTCGAAGATTTGGCTATTTCGTTTGATGTATATTCGCGGACTTCCGCACCAATTCATCACGAAACGGCATCGGAATTTTTCAAAAAACTTCACGACAACGGCAAATTTATTGAAAAAACAACGGAACAGTATTTCGATGAAATCAACAATCAATTTTTGGCAGACCGCTACATCACAGGCGAATGTCCGATTTGCCACAATCCGAATGCTTACGGCGATCAATGTGAGCAATGCGGAACATCGCTCAACGCAACTGATTTAATCAATCCGAAGTCGGCAATCAGTGGAAATACGCCGATTTTGAAAGAAACTAAACATTGGTATTTACCGTTGAATGAGTACGACGATTTTTTCAAACAATGGATTTTAGAACATCACCAAAATGATTGGAAACCCAATGTTTACGGGCAATGCAAGTCGTGGATAGATATGGGATTGCAACCCAGAGCTGTTACGCGCGACTTGGATTGGGGTGTGAAAGTTCCACTCGAAAACAGCGAAGGAAAAGTTCTGTATGTCTGGTTTGACGCACCAATCGGCTATATTTCCGCAACGAAAGAATTGCATGATGATTGGGAAAAGTATTGGAAAGATGACGAAACTAAACTCGTGCATTTTATCGGAAAAGATAATATCGTGTTTCACTGTATTATTTTTCCGGCGATGTTGAAAGCCGAAGGGTCGTACATTCTGCCGGATAACGTGCCTGCCAATGAATTTTTGAATTTGGAAAATGATAAAATTTCGACATCAAAAAACTGGGCGGTTTGGTTGCATGAATATCTTTTAGATTTTCCGAACCAACAAGATGTTTTGCGTTATGTGCTCACCGCAATCGCCCCTGAGACTAAGGATAACGACTTTACGTGGAAAGATTTTCAAACACGAAACAACAGCGAGCTGTTGGCTATTTTCGGAAATTTTGTGAATCGAACGATTGTGCTGATTGACAAATATTACGAAGGTAAAGTTCCGGAATGTGCCGAAATAACTGACCTTGACAAAGAAATCATCACCGAAATCAAAAGCATTCCGCAGCATGTTGCAACGCGTATCGAACATTACAAATTTCGTGAAGCTCTTGCGGAAATGATGAATTTAGCACGTGTCGGCAATAAATATCTGACCGAAACCGAGCCTTGGAAACTGCAAAAAACCGAGCCCGAACGTGTAAAAACGATTCTGAATCTATGTTTGCAACTATGTGCAAATTTAGCCATTATTTGCGAACCGTTTTTACCGTTTACGGCGGAAAAAATCAATCGCATGCTCAATCTTTCTGCACAAAAATGGGCAGAAACCGGTCGTGTGGATTTAGTTCCAACGGGGCATCAGATCAACAAAGCCGAGCATTTGTTTTCAAAAATTGAAGACGAACAAGTTGTGTCGCAGATGGAAAAATTACAGACTTTGCATCTTACAGAATCGCAATAGTTTTTACAACTTCCCGCGAAAAATGTGCATTGATTTTTTGACGAAATTCGTTGGATTGCAATCGTAAATCATTTTTAAGAGCCGGCGAATCCACTTTCACAAACAAGATGCCGTTTTTCACCTCAATTTTCAGCGTTCGTGCCAGAATTTCGGGCGACATTAGCGATTTCCAAAGGTTCACGGCTTGTGTTTCATCAAACAAATGTTGCTTGTTGTGAAGTTTGGCAAACGCTTTAATCAAGGTTTGTATCGGTGTGGGATTCGACATGGTTTACAATGTTATTTTCTGCAATATCAAACAATTTGAAAGTTATGTTTTGTTCGTTCAAAATTCGTTCCAAACGATGAACATCGGTATCGGTGATAAACACTTGACCAAAGTCGCTTTGCCCTACTAATTCAAGCAATTGGAGTACTCTCGTGTGGTCTAACTTATCAAAAATATCGTCCAAAAGTAGAATCGGGACATCGCCGTTTTGTTGTTTGGTAAACTCCAATTGTGCCAATCGCATGGCAAGTGTAAATGTTTTTTGTTGCCCTTGCGAGCCGAATCTTTTCACCGGAACGGTGAAACTGTCAGTGGAATTAAAATCGTCAATCAACAAGATTAAATCATCTTTGTGAATTCCAACCGATGTGTATTGCAAAATGCGATCTTTTTGTTGATGATTTTTCAGTTGTTCCGAAAAAGGTAATCCGTCTTGAAGTTGTGAATTGTAGCGGATTTCAACACGTTCGGAACCATTGGAAAGACTATCGAAATAATGTTGAAATAAATCTGAAAATTGATTCAAAAAATTTGTTCGAGATTCAAAAATTTTGGTGCCGAATTCGATTAATTTTTTATCATAAACTTCGCAAAGCGTTTCATCAAACGAATCGGATTTCAGAAGTTTGTTGCGTTGTTCGAGCGTTTGGTTGTAGGCAATCAAACTATCCAAATACGTTTTGTCGAATTGCGAAATCACAACGTCCATAAACTTGCGTCGAACATCGCTACCATCGTTGATTAAATCGTTATCATACGGCGAAATCATGACCACCGGAAACAAGCCGATATGTTCCGAAAATCGTTCGTAATCTTTTTTATTCAAACGCATAATTTTCCGGGATGCACGTTTTTGAATGCAGGAGACAACATCTGTTTGCCCTGTCTTTTCAAAGGTTCCGTGAATAGCAAAAAAATCTTCATGGTGTCGAATGTTTTGCATATCGGTATTTTGCACATAACTTTTACAAAACGACAAATAGTGAATCGCATCCAACAAGTTAGTTTTTCCAACGCCGTTGTTTCCCACAAAACAATTGATGTTTGGCGAAAAGTCCAATGAAATTTCCGGATAATTTTTGAAATTGGTTATATTTAATGATTTTAGAAACATGTTAGGAATTTTACTCCTAAAGCACCGCCACTTTCGCCCCATCAGACAAATTAATTTGCCCGCCGATAACAACCTGATCGCCGGCACTCAAACCCGATACTATTTCGAGGAATGTGCCGTGATTACGCCCGGTAACGATGGGGGTTAGCCGTGCTACGTTGTTTTTTACGACGTAGACTGCGGGGTCTTTCACGCTACTTACGATCGCTGTGCGAGGGATCATTAGCACGCTCTCGCTTTTGCCTCCCAACTGTATGGTGATATTCACGAAAGTCCCTGCTTTCAAGGGTTTCCGAGCATCATTGGGAATCATAATTTCGATGGGATAGGTGTGTACGGCGTTGCCTCGAGGGCTGATGTTGGAGATGGATCCTTTGTAAACCATTTCGGGATAGATGTCGGTGGTAACCGTTGCCAACTGCCCTTTTTTCAGCTGATACACGGTGTTTTCCGACACTGCCAAACTCACTTTCAACTGCGAAAGATCAGCGATGCCGGCAATCGAACTACCCACATTCACATACTCGCCCAACTCCGTATTTCTCGAAAAGACGTGTCCGCTGAAAGGTGCGACAATACGCGTATCGTCCAACTGTTTTTTCGCATTATCCAACTGAATTTTCGCATTCTCGTAAGCCATTTTCATATCGCGCAACTGCACTTCCGACACGGCATCGCCCTCACGCAACACTTGAAAACGCTCGTAATCGTCCTTATACTTGTCGTAGTTCAGTTGTGCCGCCTCAAACGCCAAACGCTTGTGCACATCGTCGACCCTCGCCAACACAGTGCCTGCGCTTACAAAATCGCCCAATTTGAAATTGACCTGCACGATACGTCCACCCGTTCCTGCAGCCACAGTAACCTCTCGGTTAGGCATCGCCGTGCCAAGCAAATTCAGTTCGCTACTCGTTTCCTGCATCTCGGCAAGGGCTACGCTGACGGCTATTCCCGCCTGTTCGGTTTGGACGCCTTTGCGCTCCTCAACCACTTTTTTATTTGAGATTAGTTTGATGACCATTGCGCCTATCACGACGATTAGTACAATGCTGATGATGATGGTTTTTAATTTCATATTTGTTTGTAGTTTGTAGTTTTCAATGTCCCGGTCGCTGAGCGGAGTCGAAGCGTTATTGTATCAATGTGCGGATCTGTCCATTCAACGCCATAATCTTCAATTCCGCTTCCTTGTAGTTGAACAGCGCAGTGAGGTAGTTTGCTTGTGCCACATTCAAACTCATCTCGTCCTGCAGCAGGTCGCTCATGGTAGCCATGCCTTCGTGGTATTTCAGAGCGGTTTCGTTATACACTTTTTCGGCAAGTTCGATGTTGAGTTTTTGACGGTCGAGGTTGGTCTTGCTATTGCGATGATGGGTGAGTGCGTTTTGATAATCGGCGGTGAATTTCTCCTGTTGATCGGAGAGCAAAAGTGCTGTCTTTTGATAGTCCATTCGTGCTTGTTGCGACTTCGCACGTTTCTCCAAACCATCGAAAACAGGGATAGACAGCCCAACGCCGATAGACGAAAAACCATACCACGCATTCTCCGGACTATCGTTGAAATAATTGCGAAATTCGTGACGCGGACCATGCGTAGCCAGCTGCCCCGTAAGCACAAGCGAGGGTAGGTAGCCGCTGCTGATCATGCGTTGGTTCATGGTGTTGATATCTTTTTGTGCCTCCAAAAGTCGAATGTCGATGTGGTCGGAAAAACTTATGGTGGTTGTGGGAATGCTTGATAACAGTACCGTTTCGGAGTTGTCGGTGAGGACGAGGATTGTCGTCAGCGGGAGGTTTAGCATGTATTTGATCATGTTGTGTTGTTGCTCCAAACCCGCGTCCACGTTGTTGAGTTGAGTGTTTAGATTTTCTAAACTAATGCTCACACGGTCGTAGTCCACCTGTCTGCCAAAGCCCGTCTCCACAAGGCGTTGCGTGATGTCCCGTATGCGTTCGAGACGAGCGATATTGTCTTCGACCAAGGTTTTTTGTTCGGCTGTAATCACCGTAAGGAAGTAGAGTTTGGCGATTTCCGTAGTGAGTTCCTCGCTTGCTTTTTCGATGCCAAGGTCGGTGAGTTCCGTTATCTTTCGGGCTAATTGCGTAGCGGTAAGAGCAGTTTGATTATAGAGCACCCAATTCAGCGAAATGGCTGCTGCTGTAGAGAATGTGCGTCCCAATTCTATCGTGCCATCCATCGGCATGGTTACTCCGGGTAGCACTCCCAACCCCGGCAAATCCAAAGAAAACGGAACCGTCTGCAATTTCGGATTACCCTGAAAACTCGCACCAACACTGACTTTGGGGATAAGAGCAGAGATCGCCTCACTTCGCTTGTACAGACTTCGTTGCCTGTCGAGTTGTGCCGTTTTGATATGAATGTTTTCCTCCACAGCCTTCTGCACACATTCGCGGAGAGACAGCGAAACAGTGCTATTTTCCTGAGCAAAGAGAGGGTGGGTGAGAACAATGAGTAGCAGGGTTAATAAAACGAATTTGTTCATATAGTTGCTTTTTGTTTTTTTTTGCATCAAAATTTTTTGCAAAGATACGAATTTTTTTTTGATTTCGCATTTTTTTCGTAACTTTGCAGTTCGTATGTTTAGAAAATTTCGTCATATTGTTTTGTTTTTGGGAATTATATCGAATGTCGGACTGTTTGCACAAACCGAATGGCGTAGCTTTTTACCTAAAATCGAGCCTTCTACGGATTTCTCGATATGGACTTCGTTCAACTACAATTATTCCCATCTCCATTACAATGCCGAAAGTGTGAATCCGATCAATTTTTTATCCAACAACCGACTATCGCAAACCATAGGCATAGATTATGCTTCCTATACGCTGGAATACACGTTCCGCCTGCCGTTTAATACATTAGACCAAAACAGTCCTTTGTCGAGTTACTACAGATTATCCACAGGTTATGGTGAAGGAAATTGGGAAATAGACGGCTATTTAGGAAGGATACAAGGTTGGTTTAATAATGAAAAAAAAGATGTTTCGAAAAACGAGTTAGATTCACGCTATCGGGCGGATATACGAACATTTTCGATGGGTCTGACGGCGTTTTATTTTTTGAGCGAACAATACCGTTATTCTCATGCGATGAAATCTGCCTATTTACAAAATAAGTCGGGATTTACATTTTATTCAAGTTTGAAACAAAAATATCATTGGCTTAATGCCGACCATTCGTTGTACATAAATGCTGTGGAAATTATTCCTAATTCGATGAATGAATTGACGCGTTTGTTTGTTTTTGAAAACAGCATGACCTTTGGATTTACGGGGCTTTTGACCAATGGAAATTGGTTTGTTCGAGGGCTGGCGGGATTTGGTTTTGGTCTTCAAATGCAGCGTTATCACAAGGAAGGACGAAACCATATCCGTCCGTTTATTTCGCCGGCATTGGATGGAAAAGTGAGTTTCGGATACAAAACAAATGGATTGTATCTTGCTTTCAATATCTTGCAGGACGGGCTTTTCGTGTTTTTACCTCAACAAACATTTTATTATCAAAGTGGTCAAAGTTTTAGTTTTTCAATCGGTTTTCAAATGCACGATTTGATTAAAACAGCGAACAAACGTAACATTCACGATGAATCTCAAACATTATAAAACGTTTTTGCAATTGGAAAAATCGTTGTCGAAACACACGATTGAAGCCTATTTACACGATGTTCGGTTGTTGGAAAACTATTCCGAATTGAAAGAAAATTCTCAAAATATCGAAACATTTTCTGCAAAAGAGATTCATCAATTTTTAGTTTATTTGACCGAATTAGGATTGAGTGTAACTTCGCAAGCCCGCATTATTTCAGGGCTTAAAGCGTACTACAGATTTTTGTTGTTAGAAAATATCATCAAACAATCGCCGATGGATTTGATTGATGCTCCGAAGTTAGGACGTAAACTTCCCGACACGTTATCGTTGCAAGAAATTGAAAATCTCATGGCACGTATTGACTATTCAAAACCCGAAGGACACCGCAACAGAGCGATCATCGAAACTCTTTATGGGTGCGGGTTACGTGTGAGCGAACTAACCGAATTAAAGTTGTCAAATTTATTTTTTGAAGAGGGTTTTATTCGCGTTATCGGTAAAGGAAATAAAGAACGTTTGGTGCCGATTGGAACCATTGCACAAGAACAAATTTCGATATATCTTGAACATGATCGCAATCATTTGAATGTGGCTAAACATGCAGAAAACATAGTGTTTTTGAACCGTCGTGGCGGAAAAATTTCTCGTGTGATGATTTTTTTAATGATAAAAAAATTAGCCGAATCATCCGGACTTCGTAAAACGATTAGTCCGCACACTTTTCGTCATTCGTTTGCCACACATTTGATTGAAGGCGGTGCCGATTTGCGTGCCGTTCAAGATATGCTCGGTCACGAATCCATTACCACCACCGAAATTTACACACATTTAGACCGCCGATATTTACGGGAAACGATTACGTTGTATCATCCAAGAAACAAAGGGTAAGATATTTTTGTAAAAATTTGGTGATTTCAAATTTTTTTTGTAACTTTGTACCGCAGGAAAGATAAACGACTAATAACTATTTCCGGAACGAGGAGGGTTGTTAGTCGTTTTCTATTGCAGTAATGCAATATTGAATGTGTTGCTTGCTACCACGTAATACACCAACCGTTAATTTTATTTTACCAAATGCAGGTTTTTTGTATTGCATAATAATTACTTCTGAAAATCGTTTTTGATTTTGATTATTTACCTTTGGGTTCACACGCTTTTCTATTGTTGCTTTTTCCAATATCTCAGTTAAATAAGTTACAGCTAACGTAGACTTATAAGCGAATGCCGCTCGCTCTGCCGTTTCTTGAATAGATAAAAATCTAACGTGTATAAAATCGTTCAACGCAACATTAAAAATATGTTTCGTAGGATTGGCAGCATTCCAATTCGCATAAAAATCCTTTATGAATTTTTTACGAATTAGCATTTCTTTAATTGTTTGTCCTTGCGGAATAATTGTTTTTTTTTTCATAATTACTCTATTTTTTAATGATTAAATTTATTTTTTGCAGAACAAAAAAATAGGTCTGCATATATATAACGCTCGAATGTCGATTTTCGTATACGATTGTTGGTAAAAAATGGTGTTTTGTTAATAACTTTTGTCGTTTTCAAAAAAATTTCGTATCTTTGCAGAAAATCTGTAAGGGCGAGGCATGATCGCCCCTACAAAAAAATAATTCGCCTATGAAAAAATCGCGTAGTTAATACGCAAGAAAAACATACTGA
The DNA here is from genome assembly GCA_009777915.1 of Bacteroidales bacterium. Taxonomy (GTDB): domain Bacteria; phylum Bacteroidota; class Bacteroidia; order Bacteroidales; family P3; genus WRKV01. The sequence goes on from WRKV01000074.1 coordinate 9,097, forward strand.
TATAGCGTTATGCTACCGTCTTGTTCAATGAAACTTCGACAATTTCAATGCAAGTAAGATGAGTAAGTTCAACGCTCACGGGAAACCGTGGGCTTTTACTCGTTAAATATTTGCTTGCAGGGTCGTCGAAGAAACCACATTGAACAAATAAAAAGACATACAAAGGTAATCGCCTTCGGTTTTTTTATGTCCCGAAATCAGTAAGTATTGAAATAAGAAAAAATAAAGGCAAGACCTGCGAAGCCCTAAGAGCAGGAAACGTTTACAAAAAGTTGTGCCCGACACGTATTAGGGAGAAAAAAATGAAAAAAAGTTATTTAACATTAGCAATTGCAGCAATTGCATTTTGCTTCACAACCGCTTGTGGCGGTGGCAGTAACAGCGGCGGTCAAGATGCCGAATCTCAACTCGTTGAATGTGACGAAGGGGTGCCGGAATTTGACGGAACAGTTGAAGGTTTCGAAAAATTCATGAAAGCATTTGTTCCGAAAGCAGAAAAAATGGCAAAACTCAAAGGCGACCCGACTGCTCTTATGAACGAAATGGCTTTTACTATGGAATTTCAAGAGTACTCACAACTGCTTCCGCAGTGGGTGTATTGGATTGAAATGAACAGACCCAAATTCAGTGCTGAAGAAGAAGCCAGAGTTGATAAAGCCATGGAGCCACTACAGTAACGGTAAAGGTGAGGAAATAGGTCAGAACCCTAAAAAAATGTTTAGGGTTCTGGTCTGTTTTCAAAAAAAATGTATTAATCACGCCTCGGCTCCGCTCGGCGACCGCGCCTCGGCTCCGCTCGGCGACCGGGACAACAATTAAACAATTCAACAATGAAACAATAAACAACTATGTCAAACTCAGGATTAGGAGGCTTTCTAAAAAGCATCAACAATGCAACCAGAGCAGTGAACAATGCCACCACTGCCACCAACAACGCCAAACGTGCAGGCAAGAACATGAAGGAAACTTTCAGTTTTGGAAAAAAGAACAACCCGCAAGCGACACCCACACCACAACCTCAAGCACAGGAGAATACGTGGGTATGCTCATGCGGTGCAACCAGCACCAATAAATTCTGCGGTGCATGCGGAAAACCCGCCCCCGCAGAGGTGACGTGCCCAAATTGCAACTGGGTACGAAGCATCGAAAACAGCAACATGAAATTTTGCGGAAATTGCGGAACGCAACTGCCGGACACGAATTAATTTTTAAGAGAAAATAGAACGATGGAACAAGAAAACTTACAGGAAAGGTTGCGGGATCTTGCCCGGCAACTACAAGAAGCGGGTGCAAGGAGCGAGTTTGCACGAGTGAAGCAACTTGCGGAGGAAATAACGCAATTACAAGGACAGGCAATTAAGCAAGTCATGCAGGCGTTTACACCCGTTAAATCTGCAACGCCTGCACCATCCGCACCACCGGACACCAATGATATGCTTAAAGATTTTCAGCAAGTCATCGGCGGTAAGTCAATGCAAGAACTTGTAAGAGAAGGGCAAGCAATCCAAGAACAAGCAGCTAAGTTAGGTGTGATGCCTACACAAGCTGTGCCGCCCAAACATCCCATGCAGGGCGGTGGCGGTGTTCCGCTTCCGCAGACAGGCGTGACCCCATCGGTGGGTTTTGCACCACTTGGCGGTGGGCTTAAAATAATCGACAACAAGTTTGTAGAGTTCGGCAGTTTCCCACAAGGCAAAAACGGCGAAGTGGAAAAGATTTTGTGGCGAGTTTTGGAAAACAAAAACGGTCAAATGTTACTTGTAAGTGAACATGTTTTGGCATGTAAAAGGTGGAATGATACCATGATAAAGGGAGCAATCTCGTGGGAGGTTAGCGACCTGCGAAAATGGCTAAACGAGTATTTCTTTAACACCGCATTCAACAGTCAAGAAAAAAGCCAAATCATAGAACGATTGAACACAAAAAACGGAATTTTTTATCATAAGGATTACCTTAACAAAGTGAAAAACGAATATGCGAAACATAACGTATTGCATGACGATACTTTTGAGAAATATCACGAGCAAGGCGGGGACACAAGAGACAAGGTGTTTTTGTTGAATGTCGAGGAAGTCCTTGATTTTTTCAAAGAAAAAAGTTTCATCGTGCCGCAAACCGTTTGGATAGCAAACAAAGAAAGATCCGCAACAGCAACGGATTATGCCATTAAGAGCAGTACCTTTGTGCAAAACGGGACGACCCATGTTGCACTTCTTCCGTTTGACGGCGAAACCTGGTCAGGCAAGCAAAAAATCAAAGTTGCTCCGGAGTTTATAGGATGCGTAGATTATTGGTTGCGTAACGCGGGCATCACGCTTCCGTCGGGCTATTCG
>WRKV01000075.1 GCA_009777915.1 Bacteroidales bacterium
CCATTGGTAAAGCCGAATTTGTGACGGCGGATATGGTGAAAGATCAAGCAGTGGTGATTGATGTGGGTATTCATCGCATAAGCGACAACAGTGAAAAAGGCTACAAAATTGTTGGCGATGTGAAGTTTGACGAAGTTTCGAAAAAATGTTCGCACATTACACCTGTTCCCGGTGGCGTTGGTCCCATGACGATCGTTTCATTGCTGGAGAACACGTTGAAGGCGGCGAAGAAAGGGAGTTTTATTTCCTCGTAATAAATTTTCTGCAAAAAAATGAATAAAAGTTTTGTATTTCATATTTTTTTTGTATCTTTGCATCGTAATTAACCTAAAAAAACAATTATCATGGCTTACAAAATCACTGAAGATTGCGCTGCTTGTGGCAGTTGCGTTGACGAATGTCCGGTAAATGCTATTTCTTCCGGCGACATTTATGTAATTGATGCGGCTACATGCACTGACTGTGGTGCTTGCGTTGACAGTTGTCCTGTTGAGGCAATTATCCCTGCATAAGTTTCAGCGAAAAACGAAAAATCCCGCTGATTAGCGGGATTTTTCGTATCTTTGCACTATGGATTTGAAAACTTACTTAGAGCCAACCCTGTTCGCTATCGACGATCAGCTGCAAACCCTGATGATTCAAGGTGTTTCTGTGTATTCCGAAACAGATAAATTCCCTGATTTAGATGATATCGATATGGCAATTATTGGTGTGCCGGAATCTCGAAACGCTTGGAATAACGCTAAGTGCAACGATGCTCCCGATATCATTCGTGAACATTTTTACTCGCTGCATCAAGGTGAATTCAAACACAAAATTGCAGATTTAGGAAATCTGAAAATCGGACAATCTCCGACAGACACTTATGCTGCATTGGCTGATATTGTTGGCGGTTTGATTGATGCAAACATTTTGCCGATTGTTTTGGGAGGTAGTCAAGATTTGACTATTGCAACTTACAATGCACTTGCCAATCGCAAACAAATCATCAATCTTTTTGCATTAGACAATCGTTTTGATTTGGGTGATCCTGAACATGACATCACATCGCGTTCCTATCTCAGCAAAATGATCGTGAGTCAGCCCAATTTTTTGTTTACTTACTCCAATGCGGGTTTCCAAACCTATTTGGTCGATAGATATGCGATTCAATTGATGAAAAATTTGAATTTTGATGCCTATCGTTTGGGCGTTTTACGTCAAAGTATTCAAGAAATCGAACCTGTTGTTCGCAATGCAGATGTGATGAGTGTAGATGTTTCCGCCATTCGAAAAAGCGATGCACCGGGCAATCCGAATGCTGTTGCTACCGGGCTTTTCGGCGAAGAAGCCTCGCAAATCATGCGTTACGCAGGACGAAGTGAAAAAATGCGTGCCATCGGAATTTATGAATACAATCCGAGTTTGGATGTTGACGGACAAACCGCCCAACTCATCGGAATTATGTTATGGTGTTTTATCGAAGGTTTTTATCAGCGTAAACACGAATATCCCTACAAAGACAAGGAAAAACTAACGAAATACATTGTTTCCGTAGATGAAGAAGATCAAGAAATTGTCTTTTACAAAAGCAAAACCACCGACCGTTGGTGGATGGAAATTCCGGGTAACGAGGATAAATATCAAGCACATTATATGTTGCCGTGCAGTTATGCCGATTATGAACAAGCCATGCAAAACGAACTCCCCGACCGCTGGGTGACGGCATTAGCGAGATTTGTCTAAGTGGAATTTTGTCACTATAAATCGAAAAATAGAATTTTTTTTCATTTTTTTTTCGATTTTTCATTTTTTTTCGTATCTTTGCATCTTGATTTCATTAAACCCAATATATGGAAGTAACCCGAATTTTTGATTTGTTGCCGTATATTAAAGAAAATTACGCGTGGCAAGACGACCAATTAGCCGGAAAAATCAACGGCGAATGGCGAAGATATTCAATCGATGAATACATCGAATATGCGAATAATGTCAGCTATGGCTTGCTGGCATTGGGCATTCAGAAAGGCGACAAAATTGCTATCATCAGTGGAAATCGTCCGGAATGGAATTTTTTGGACATCGGAATTCAGCAAATTGGAGCTGTTCCTGTGCCGATTTATCCGACGATCAGCGAAAGCGATTACGAATATATTTTGAGTCTTGCCGAAGTAAAAATTATTTTTTCGGAAGGTGCGGAATTGCTCGCCAAATTGCAACATATCTTGGATAAAATTACCTCGTTGCAAGAATTGTTTACGTTTATTGATCGTGGAAAAGGTCATCGCTATTTTTCACAGTTAATCGAACTTGGCAAACAAAATCAGCAACCGGAATTGCTCGAAAAATTGAAAGCAGACGTGAAAACGGACGATTTGGCAACGATTATTTTTACATCGGGAACCACAGGACATCAAAAAGGTGTTATGCTTCGTCATTCGAATATCATAGCAAATTTCAAATGTTGCGAACCGATTCCGCCTGCTCTGCCCGGTGCTCACGCATTGAGTTTTCTGCCGCTTTGCCACGTTTACGAACGTATGATTTGCTACTTGTGGCATTGGAAAGGTTATTGCATCTATTACGCTGAAAACATTGGCACGATTGCCGATGATGCCAAATATGTACAGCCGGAATCCATGACTTGCGTTCCGAGAATTTTGGAAAAATTGTACGACAAAATTTATATCGCAGGCGAAAGTATGCCATTCCTCAAAAGAACCATTTATTACTGGGCTTTGGAAGTGGCGATGAACTACAAACTTGAAGGCAATTGGTGGTATTACAACCTCAAACATCGCATTGCCGACAAATTGGTTTATGGCAAACTTCGCAATATCTTGGGAGGTAAACTTTCCGTTGTTGTGAGCGGTGGTGCTGCACTTCAAGATCGTTTGGTGAATTTTTTCTCAGGTGCAGGTTTTCCGATTATGGAAGGTTACGGCTTGACGGAAACTTCTCCGGTAATTGCTGTTAGTAATTTCAGCAAACACGGTCGTATGGCGGGAACCGTCGGACCTGTACTCGAAGGTTTGGATGTGAAAATTGCACCGGATGGAGAAGTTTTGTGTAAAGGTCATAACGTGATGATCGGATACTACAAAAATCCCGAAGAAACAGCCAATGTTATTGACAAAGACGGCTATTTTCATACCGGCGATTTAGGAAAATTCGAAAAACACGGTTTGTTGCGAATCACCGGACGAAAAAAAGCCTTGTTCAAAACATCATTCGGAAAATATGTGAATCCGAATTTGGTTGAGGAAAAATTCAAGGAGTCGCCATTCATCGACCAGTTGATGGTTACAGGCAGCGGACAAAAATTTGCAGCTGCGTTAATTACCTTGGATTGGGCATTCATGCCGGGGTGGTGGGCACGTCACAAAATGGGTGCCTATCCGAAAAATCGGCAAGACGTCGTGAATAATCCTATTATTGAAAAGCGTATCCGAAAAGAGGTTGCGAAGTATAACAAACATTTTGGCGACTACGAACGCATCAAAAAATTTACTGTTATCGCTGATGAGTGGACACCTCAAACCCGTGAATTGACGCCGACTTTGAAACTTCGTCGCAGTTTGATTGAAGAACGTTACAAAGATATTATTGCGGAATTGTTTGTATAAACAATGAATTTACGGGCATAAATGAAATAATTCCGGCGACAACCATTGTTCCAATGTTTCGCACCACTTCATTGTTGGACTTTTAGATTTATCAGCAATATCAAAGGCTTTACGACTTCCGTGTGCCCAAAAATAACCGATAGCACCATCACTTATATTACCTCGAACATTCGCCGGAACACCTCCAAACATGGGGTTTGAGCCTCCATAAACATTCGAAAATTCGTGGATATATCGGTAATAATCTTGAGAAACACCTCGAATTTCCAAACCAAGCGTGTCGCCCTCTTGAGCAGCAGCATCCGAACTGTCCGAAATGTAAGCCATCGGAACACCACGCAACCCGATGTTAGCTGCACGAATCATTTGATTGTCGAAAAGTAAAAGTCGAGTCAGCGTGTCGTTCAAAGGAACTCCGTTTTTAAGAACAATCAACGCATAATAATTTTCTCCATCGGGATCATCTGCAAAAACTTCGATATTCCAACCGGTTCTTATGCTGTTGGTGTCTCTATCTCGCCCGGCAAGCATCAGAACAAACAAATTTTGTCCCCAAACCGCTCTCACGGAATCAATTCTGTCCGCAATGGGTGGAAAAACCGTTTCGGAAGTATAAACATTTCGTCCGCCAATAGGCTCATTCAACGAGATATTCAAACGATAGGTATGACGCTGTTGTCCGTAAACATTGTCCGTTGCAGAATAAGAATAATGACCTGCTTTAATCGGATTTTCAATCAATTCAAATAATCTCGTTGCTTGCATATTTTCGTCAAATTCCGTAATCTTAACCTCAGCATTTGAAACGAAAGGAATATCATCGGTTGACGAAAAATAAGGCATCGTTGTCGAAAGTATGATTTCACAACTCTCAAAACTTACGCCACCTTCAACCACCAAACGAGTTTCGGAAGTCTTTAATTTGAGGTCGATTTTTTCGGTGCAAGAGGAAAAGCATAACAATGCAACAAACCATCCAAACACCAACCGTAGGGGCGTATTGCATACGCCCCCGCTCACGTTTCTCACAATTGCCGACAAGGGCGTATGCAATACGCCCCTACGAGAATGTTGTTTTATATTGAAAAATTCCATAATTGCTAAAATTTGAAGTTAAATGTTACCGATGGAATAATCCCAAACAAATACGTCATTTCTGCATATTTGTAGTCTGCTCCTCGCTCTTCTTTGAAATTAATAATCCAAGGATTTTTTCGTCCATAAGCATTGAAAATTCCGAAATTCCAATCATAGCTCCAACGTTTGTCCGGATTGGGTTTGCTTTTGATGGTATATGACACATCTAAGCGGTGATAATTCGGCATTCGTGCTTCATTTCTGTGTTCGGGATAAATAGGCAACCAAAGCCCGTTATAAAAAGCTGCCCCAGATGGAAATGTTACGGCGTTTCCGGTGTAAAACACCCAATTCGCCGAAAATATATGCCTTTCGGAGATTTTGAAATTTCCAACAATGGTAAAATTATGCGTTCGGTCAAACGGTGCTAAGTATGTTTTTCCTTTACTGATGGTTGGAATCGTGCGTTCAGAGCGAGAAAGCGTGTAACTTATCCAACCGTTGATTTTACCATCGGGACGTTTAATCATCACTTCCATACCATAGGCTTTTCCTTTGCCTTGTCGGATTTCACCGTACAATTGCGGATTCAGCATAACGTTGGGATGGTCTTTGAAATCAATACAATTGAAAATATCTTTGTAGTAAAATTCGAGTGAAGTTTCCCATTTATTTTCTTGAAAATTTCGGAATAATCCCATGGCATACATATCTGCTTTTTGCGGTTTTATGTTTGGATTCGCCGGAAACCACATGTCGAGCGGATTTCCGCCCGTTGATGTTTGTGCTAATTGCACGTATTGCACGGTTCGCGAATAGTTTGCTTTGATCGAAGTTGCATCATCAATCATGTAAGTCGCACCAATTCTGGGTTCGAAACCCCAATGGGTATTGTAAAATTCGCCTTTGGTATATTTAACGGCTTTGGTTACATTGAAATTTTGGTCGTAATAATACACCGTATCTCCGCCGACATTGGAAAAACTGCTCAATCGAATGCCGTATTTCAATGAAATTTGTTCGTTGATTTTTTGATCATTCCCCAGATAAATCGCATTTTCCAAAGCGTAGTTATTACCCAATTCCAAGCGATTGTCAATGTCTCCCTCAAACAACATTCCCATGCTGCCACCCAAACTGAAATCTACAAATCCCGGACTGTACATGTGATAGATACTCGATGTTCCAAAACGCACGGTATTGTCCGTATTCGCAAACCATGTGAAGTCTAATTTTCCGCCAATATCGCTCAAATCCGAAAGCCATGTAAATTTTGCTCCGCCCATTTCTGCCCCCATCGCATAGTTGTATTTCGAATACAACATCGTTAAATTTGAAAATAGTTTTGGGGTGTAAATGTAGTTCCAACGTGCCGTGAGAGTCGTGTTTCCGTAGTCGAATTGCATATATTCGCCTAATCGTGTTCCGAAAATATCCAAACCGTTGTAAGCCGAAAGATACAAGCGACTTTTTTCCGAAAATTGATGAACGATTTTTGCATTCAAATCATAAAAATACAACCTTACATTTTGTGCCATCGGATTTTTGGAAAGTGGCAAAAACAAATCGAAATAGGTTCGTCGTCCTGACACCAAAAACGATGTTTTATCTCTGATAATCGGTCCTTCGAGTGTTAGTCTGCTCGACAATAAACCAATGCCACCTGTTCCTTCCAATCGTTTCGAATTGCCATCTTTCATACGTACATCCAACACCGACGATAATCGTCCGCCAAATTGCACCGGAATATCGCCTTTGTATATCGCCACATCTTTGATTGCATCGTTGTTGAACACCGAGAAAAATCCGAGTGCGTGAGCCGCATTGTAAACCGTCGCTTCGTCCAATAAAATCAGATTTTGGTCGGGTGCACCGCCACGAACGCTGAATCCCGAACCGCCCTCGCTTGTCGCCATCACACCGGGAAGTAACTGTATCGCTTTAATCACGTCCACTTCGCCCATCAACGTGGGAATTTGACGAATCGCTTGAATACTCATTCTGACCACACTCATTTCATTTCTTGCTATGGCTTGATTACCGCGTTGTTCGGTAATCACAACTTCGGAAAGTGCTGTGGAAACAGGTCGAAGCTCTATCGGCAACGTTGTGTTTTGTGTTAAAGAAATTTCTTTTTCTTGAGATTCGTAACCGATAAACGAAAACGTTACGCTGTACTCTCCTCTCGGCAAACTGATGGAGAAAAATCCGTAGACATTGGTTACGACTCCATGGATTCCACCGTTGGCATTTTTCACTAAAACCGACGCTCCGATAAGAGTTTCACCGTTTGAGCCATCTCGAATCGTCCCACTCAACGTGAAATTTCGTTGTGCCGAAATCGTTGAAAACAGAGTCGTTACAACCAAAAAACAAAGTATGGAAAACCGAAAAAAAATGGACATTATGTTATTCAATTTTTGATACGAAAGCCTAAAGATTACGAATCATTTCCGTAAATAAAGTCGTCATTTTTTTGGCAGCTATTCCGGCTTGCAAAACCACGTCGTCGCCATCGTTAACAAAGTCTTCCGTAAAATCAAAACCTTCGTTTGTAATAACCGTCATTCCGAATACACGCATATTTCCATGACGTGCAACAATCACTTCCGGAACCGTTGACATGCCTGCAACGTCGCCACCAATATGGCGGTAATACTTATATTCTGCGGGGGTTTCGTAAGTCGGACCGGTTCCGCCGACATAAACGCCTTCTTGCAAAGAGATATTCAATTTTGCTGCGATTTCTTTACATTTTTTAATCAAATCCAAATCGTACGGACGGGTCATATCCGGAAATCTCGGACCAAATTCGTCCAAATTTTTGCCCACTAACGGGTTGGGCATCAAATTGATTTGATCTTTGATAATCATCAAATCTCCAACTCTGTACGTAGGATTCGCAGCACCGGCTGCATTCGAAACAAACACGGTTGAAATGCCCAAAGCATTGAAAACACGCATCGGCAGTGTTACCATTTCCATCGGATAACCTTCGTAATAATGAAAACGACCTTGCATCGCCAACACCTGTTTTCCACCGAGTTCACCATAAATGAGATTGCCCTTATGCCCTACTGCTGTGGATTGCATGAAATTTGGAATGGTAGAGTACGGCATCACAATAGGATTCTGAATTTGTTCTGCCAAATCGCCCAGACCACTTCCTAAAACGATTGCCACGTCAGGTGTTTTCGGAATTTGGGATTTAATAAAATTTGCAGATTCGTGGATTTTTTCGAGATAAGTCATAATTAAGTATTTTTAAATATTTTCGATATGTTTATTACATTCTCTATAATGTCCTGTTTGCCTTGAACGATGCGGTTTTTCATCAAAATTTTTCCGTTGCAAATCATCGTATCAACCGCAGAACCATTGGCGGCATAAATCAAATTCGCAACCGTATCATGGTTCGGCGTGAAGGTGGTTTGATTCAAATTAATCAAAATCAAATCCGCCAAACAACCCTCTTTTACAGCACCTGCGTTGATTCCAAAAGTTTTGGCTCCATTGATGGTTGCCACATCCAAAATTTCATTTCCCGACAAAACCGTTGGGTCAAAACGCCACGCTTTTTGCATGATTGACGCCAATTTCATGGCTTCTACCATATCATAATTATTCGACGTCGCTGCACCATCCGTACCTAAACAAATCGTGATGCCTTTGGCTTTCATCTCCTCATATTTGAATTGATAGCCCGACGAAATTTTCAAGTTCGATTGCGGATTATGTACCACTTTCACATCATAGTCTGCCAAAATTTGAATGTCTTCATCATCTACCCAAACCACGTGTGCCAGCGACAAATTCGGTGAAAGCACACCAAGTTTTTTCAGATATTTCACCGGACTTAATCCAAAATCTTTGATTGAATTTTCGTATTCTGTGCGGGTTTCAGCACAATGCGTATGAAACGTCAGATGGTTTGCGTTTGCGAAATCGGCACACCATTTGAACAAATTCTCCGATACCGTATATATTGCGTGAGGCTTGATAGAGTAATGAACCGTAGAATCAAACGATTGTGCAAGTTTCAGATTTTCTTCCGTTATTCGTTTGGTTTGTTCAGCTTTTTCGTCGTCAAAAAAATCAAAAATTGTTTCAGAAATAAACGCACGAAGTCCCATTTCTGAAATAGCTTGATACGTCTGTTTGGGGCGAAAATACATATCGTTGAAACAAGTCGTTCCCGATTCAATCATTTCCAAACACGCTAATTTGGTGCCCCAATAAATCGTTTCGTCGGTATGCTGAGCCTCAGCAGGCCAAATTTTTTCGGTAAGCCAAGGTTCCAGTGGCAAATCTTCGGCAAAGCCTCTAAGCAAGACCATTGCAGCATGCGAATGAGCGTTGATAAATCCCGGAAAAATTGCTTTTTTTGTGCCGTCAATAACAGTATCGGCATTAACCTGTAAGTCTTGTCCTATCCGGCGAATCAGCGTTCCTTCGATAAAAATATCGGTTAGTTTTTCATTCAGTTCTACGTTGCGAATTAAGATACTCATAGCAAAATTTTTTGCAAAGATACAAAAAAAATACGACTAAACGAGTAAAAAATCAGATTTATTTTCGAAGCACTAACGCCGAACTGCCCGAAACTTTGATTTCTCCGCCTTGAACATGACCTAATCCCTCGAGACGAATCATACTATCGCGTAAAACTGCGGTATACGTACCGTCCGGAATTTCTACGGAAATTTCGTTGAGATTTCCATTGAATACAACAACTATTTCGCCCCATTCATCGCCGTTTGCGTGATTTTTGAGTTCATAAGCAATCACATTCTTATCCCGAACAGGCAGAAAATTCAGGTGTTTCCGAATAAGTTCCGCATCACCCATTCGAAAGGCAGGATGTGATTTTCTTAGAGCGATAAGGTTTTTGTAATAATTGAATAATGGAAAATAGCGGGTTTTGTTTGCCCAATTGATAAGGTTAATGCTGTCGGGCGATTTGTAGGTGTTGCAAACGCCTTTTTTATCTCGAAAAATTTCCTCTCCGGAATACAGAAAAGGCACGCCCTGACTGAGAAAAATCGCTGTGTGGCAAAGTTTGTGATATTTCAATAATTGCTCCGTATCGGTGTCGTTTGATGTCGTAAATTTGAGTTTATCCACCAAACACATATCATCGTGACAACTCACGTAACTGATGAATTGCGTAGGATTTTTCGTCCAAGAACGTTTGGGATCGTAGTTGATTTTTCCATAATCAATCTGCGGATGTTCAATACCGCCGACTAATCCGAATTTCAGGGATTCTTCGCTATTCGGCACACCAACTGCAAAACCGCCGACGTTATTAGAAAACCAATTTCCTCGAAGTCCATCGCGAAACTCATCGCTGAATGCTCCAATTCCATTGAGTTTCGAAACATTTGCTTTCATCGCCAAATCCTCAAAAGGCAGCTGGGGCGGTTCTGCCGACCAACCTTCGCCGTAAAGAAAAATCGTTGGGTCGATTTCATCTAACGCTTTGCGAATAGCGTTCATCGTCTCAATATCGTGAATCCCCATCAAATCAAAACGGAAACCATCAATATGATATTCTTTTGCCCAATAAACGAGCGATTCAATCATGAATTTTCGCATCATGTCTTTTTCCGAAGCCGTCTCACTGAAACAGCCCGAACCGTTGGCATAATTTCCATCGGCATCCTTGCGAAAAAAATAGCCCGGAACCGTGCGTTCAAACGGCGAATCCGGAATCGAATACACATGATTATACACCATATCCATGATCACTCGAATGCCGTTTTTATGGAAATTTTGAACCATTTTTTTGAACTCCGAAATCCGCAAATATGGGTCGTAAGGGTCAGTAGAATATGACCCTTCCGGCACATTGTAATTCAATGGATCGTAGCCCCAATTAAATTGCGGAATATCTAATTTCGTTTCGTCAATCGTAGCAAAATCAAATGATGGCAACAAATGAACGTGTGAAATTCCTAAATCTTTTAAGTGGTCGATTCCTGTGGAAAGCCCGTCGTCATTGGTAGTTCCGTGTTCCGTCCAACTCAGAAACTTACCTTTGTTTTGTATTCCGGAATTTGGCGAAATCGAAAAATCGCGATGATGAATTTCGTAAATTGTAATGTCTGAAAAGTCGTTCAATACAGGGCGTTGGTCGTTTTTCCAATCTTTTGGATTAGTTTTTTCGAGGTCGATAATTGCCCCACGAAGTCCGTTTACACCAACCGCTTTCGCAAATATACCGGGCGTTTCGCCGTACCATTGGTCGTTGATACGAATTTCGAACGTGTAAAATTTTCCGTCATAATTGCCGTTTAACGATGCGTGCCAATCATCTTTTTTGGTCATCGAAATTGTTTCCAACAAATTTCCATCAATCCCCGCATCATAAATTCGCAACAAAACCTCATCGGCAGTAGGTGCCCAAAGGTTGAAGTGTGTAGCATCTGGGGTGTAAGTTACTTCATTCATCTTGCAAAGATACGAAAAAAAAACAAAATGTTGTGCATTTCGTTTTTTTTATTTACTATTTACTATTTATTTAGGCGAGGCGTGCCTCGCCCCTACTAATCACGGTTCACACCTCACAGTTCACCAATTTGCATATTCCAAAAAAAAATTGTATCTTTGCAAAAAATCTAACACATCGCCTATGAAAAAAATGTGCTGAAAAGCATGAAAAACATATAAAAAATAGCGTTGCTGATTCTTGCAATAGAAAATTCGACATTTTTGCATTTACAAGA
>WRKV01000076.1 GCA_009777915.1 Bacteroidales bacterium
TGATTTCAGATTTGAAATCCGCAGTTGAGGGTTGGAAAAGTATTCCTATGTTGGCAAAAACCCACGGTCAGCCTGCGTCACCGACATTTTTAGGAAAAGAAATTCACGTGTTTGTTGAGCGATTAAAAAAGCAAATTACTTTGTTCGACACGATTCCCTATTCCGCTAAATTCGGCGGTGCCACCGGAAATTTCAACGCACATCTTGTTGCTTATCCGAATATCGATTGGGTAAATTTTGCCAATCATTTTGTAAATAATATATTGAAACTTCATCGAACGCAGACCACAACTCAGATTGAACATTATGATAATTTCGCTGCCATGTGCGATAATTTGAAACGCATCAATACCATTTTGTTGGATTTCAGTCGCGATATGTGGACTTACATTTCCATGGATTATTTCAAACAACGCATTAAAGACGGCGAAATCGGCTCTTCTGCGATGCCACACAAAGTGAATCCGATTGATTTTGAAAATGCCGAAGGCAATATAGGAATCGCGAATGCGTTGTTCGAACATCTTTCTGCAAAACTGCCTATCTCACGACTACAAAGGGATTTGACGGATTCAACCGTGTTTAGAAATATGGGAGTTCCGATTGCTCATACCTTAATTTCTCTCAATTCGTTGCGAAAAGGTTTTTTGAAATTAGAGTTGAACCAGGTTGTATTGCAGCGGGATTTAAGTCAAAATTGGGCAGTTGTTGCCGAAGCGATTCAAACCGTTTTGCGACGAGAAAACTATCCAAATCCTTATGAAACATTAAAAGATCTCACCCGCACCAGCGAAAAAATTGATGCCGTTGCTATCGAAAAATTCATCAAATCGTTGAATGTTTCTAACGCCGTTAAACACGAATTAAGAAATATCACTCCGGAAAATTACACCGGGATTTTTTAGTCTGCCACCATGTCAACGCAGCCTCCTCTTGTGCTGTCATGATTTTTTTCTCTTTCGAGGTTTTATCTTTGTACCCTAACAAATGCAAAACACCGTGAACGATCAATCGTCGCATTTCGGTCAATTGTTCCACGTGGAACAATTTCGCATTTTCTCTCATTCGATCAACCGAAATAAAAATATCTCCACTGATAATTTTCCCTTCAACAAAATCAAATGTGATAATATCCGTAAAGGTGTCGTGCCCTAAATACTGTTCGTTTAATTTCAAAAGATATTCGTCACTACAAAAAATCAGGTTGATTTCGCCAACAGATTTTTTGTGTTTGTGAATTGTTTTGGTCAGCCACTCACGAATTAACGTTTTATTTTTAATGATGTATTTTGTCTCTTCTGTAAAAAATTGTATGTTTTTCATGGCGATTATTTTTAGGTTTTTGAACGAAATCGAAAATTGTTCCACGTGGAACAATTTTAAGGTTGACGAAAATACTCTTGGGTTTTTTGTTGATAATACGGGCGAAGAACAGGGTGAAATTTTTGCAATAATTCCGATTCTTGCGAACGTTTTTTATGATATTCCAAAAGTTCAATCGGTATATTATGTTCCCTTTGTTGGGCTTCGGTGCCTCTTCTTCGCTCCTCTTGTTCACGATTCAATTCCGCTTTTTCAGCCTCTAAAAGACGAGTCAAAATTTGTTGTTGACGACGAGCCGCCTGATCATCGAAAATTTTATTAACCAAATCTTGTTCGGCTTGCTCCATCTCATTAAACAAATGTTGAAGTTCGCCGGCAGAACGTCCATCAGATTTTTTCAACTCATCAGCCGCCTGTTGCATCAATCGGCGAATAGCCTCCTGCTGTGCTGCCGAACGTGCAAATTGTTCGCTCATCGAAGGTTGTCCCGGCTGACGAGGCTCCGGTCTGCCATCTTTCCCCATTTGCTCACGCATACGTTGCAACTGTTGATTGAGCTGCTCTTGCATCTCACGAGCCGACTGCGTATTAGACTTTTTATTGCCCGGATTTTTAGACGAGCCTTGTTCCCCTTTTCTACTTCGACTGCAACTTCCGCCGGAACGATTGTTTCTTTGATTCTCTAAATTTTTCAAAGATTCCGCAAGCAATAAAGCCATCGTATTTAGACTCGTCATCGTATATTGCTGCCGAGAAAGTGCCGAACCGTTCTGTACACCGGCTCGCAAATACATAACATCATTCATACCCAATAAATCTCGCAACGTTTGTTCCGAAAAATTATTCATCGATTTAATTTCATGGTTAATCATAACCGCAACCATCGGCTGACGAGTTCCAAGAGCATAAAGCGAATCGGAAATCGTTGAAATATCCCTTTTTAACTCGGATTGACGACGAATAATTTCTTGATATTTCGGATCGTTAATTCGAATCGATCTCAGCGTTTCCATAACCTCCTCTTGATTCACCGATGTTTGAATTATACTTTTCAACAACCGACGAATCATCGCCATATCCTCGGCATCCTCTGCATCGTCACTACCACTTAATTGTTGTTCCAACTCGTTTTGCATTTGCTCCATCCCTTGCTCTGCCTCCGATTGATTAGATTGTGCATTTTGATTTTGCTGTCTTGACAAGGATTCCGATGCTTTTTTGAGATGATCGGATATTTGGTTTTCCAACTCCGTATTGCGTTTGACCTCACTCGGGCGTTGCAATTCCTGATTTGCTTTTTCCGCCTCGTCCAACGCTTTTTGAATATCCTTGAATTGCTCGTTGATTTCATTTTGACGTTGCTCTCTTTCATCTTGCGAAATGTTTCCCTCCGCAATCTCCTCGCGGAGTTGCTGTTGCTGCTCACGAAGATTCTGAAGCTGATCCAATGCCATATCAAACTTCCTGTCAACTTCCATTTGCTTAAAAATTTCTAAATTTTGATCCAGCGTTTTTTCCAATTCGGCATTGTTCATCTTGATTTGATCAATCGCTTGTTCCAACTGCTCTCGAGACATTTGTTCCTGCATCAATTTTTGAATTTCTTCCAATGTTTTTTTCATCTCTTCTGAAAACAATTGATTGAACAGTTCGTTCAATTCTCTTTGTTTTTGCAACAAGCGTTCTTCATCCGGACTTAGTTTCTGCTCATTCTGAGACATAGACTCCAACTGGTTTTTCAAGTTTTCGGACTCTTGTCTCAAGCGATTTTGATCTTGCATGACTTGTTCAAACAATTTTCGATCTTCCCAAGAAATTTGAGGTTTTTCCAATAATTTTTTAGTCAATTCATTCAAATCGCGTTGATTTTTTTGCAACAAACGGATATTATCTTGAATTTGTTTAGCAATTTCATCGCCTTGTCGATCAATCTCTAACGCAAGCTCCTTCTCGGATTTCGTAGAATAAACAAACGTTGTCGAACGTGCGGATTTCAGACCATTCACTTCATCATTATCCCAAACCTCAAAATAGTATTCCGCCCTATCACCAAGCGTTGTAAGCAATTCTGCAAAATTAACATAGTGCATAAAATCTTGTTGCGTTTGCTGAGGATTGAAAAATAATTCCTGCTCAATAGAGTCCTGCGTTTCGCCGGATTTCAAAATAACCATTTTGAACTTCGAAAATCCATAATCGTCCGAAATCAAACCTCTGAAATAAACCATCATCGGTGTAGCCGAATCTCGAAATTCGTGAACACTTATCGTTGGATATTGATCCCGAACAGTTGTAACCGAGTACCGCAATGTATCCGATTCGGTGGTATGTCGATTTTTCGGAATTATCATATAATCAAACGATTCTGTCGCTCGAATGGCAAAAATTGCTGTATTTTCATCATTCGAAACGGGTTTAAACAATTGATTTTTAATATAAAACTCCAACTCATCTACATTTCTCATTCGGATCTGAAAGCGAATACTTGTACCTTCCGGAACCGTGAAATCTCCATTGTTTTCAATGGTTTCAGAGGCAAGCCCGGTGTGTCGCGGATAGGTCAAAAACGCTCGAAAATCAAAAATCGAAGGACGTGGCAAAACATTCAACTCATAGTCAAGTGTCCGAAAATCACCAACTTTGAACGCGAACTTGAAACTTTGGTTCACATTCTTAAACAAATAGTTGAACTCCAATTTGTTCAATTTATTCATTCTAAACATATTATCGCCCACTTGAAGCCAAACTTCATCCGGAATTTCATCGCCAACCGACTTGATATGCAACTCAAAATCACCATTTTGCAGAACATTCAAACGTTCGTTCAAAATTTCAAAACAAAACGGCGAAGGTCTTTCAAAGTGAATATGAGGACGAACCAACCGATGAGTGGGAGACGACAAACTTTGCGGACGAAAAATCAACAAAGCAAAAATTATCGCAACCGGAAAAGTTGCAAAGCGAGCATACTTCAAATTTTTCCGAAAATTGATCGTCGAAACAAAATTATAGTATTTCAGCCCCGAAATTTTCTGTTGAATCGCCGCTTGCAGGATTAAATTTTCGCTCTCTCCTCCATTTTCCGCTTTTTCATGCAATTCTAAAAGGTTTCGCAAATGGTCTTTTAACTCCGGAAGGCTTGATTTTATTAGCACTTCGGCATCTTTGTAAGACATTTGTTTGGATAATCGGAAAAGTTTCAAAAATGGCACCATAAATGCCCAATAAATCATTGAAAGTGTTGTTATTACAAACAAAATCAACAAAATCAACCGCGATGTTGTTCCCAAAAACAGTTTGCCCTCTGCCCAGTTCGCCAACAAAAACAGTCCGCCGACCACCGTCAAAAAAATGAGGGCACGTTTCATCAAAATATCTTTGTAATATCTTTGAATGAACTGATCAAGTTGGTCAAAAATTTCAAGTTTCATGTCGGAACACAATTTACCAATTACAAAGATACGAAATTTTTTTGTAAATAAAAAATTTTAATACGTTTTCTCGGTATAAGTCGGATTTATTAACAATTTGCGGAAGTTTTCAACATTTTAACACTTTTTAACAAAAAAAATATACGAAAATCAGGGGGGTGAGCGTTATATAGATGTGAACTGTGAGGGTGAACCGTGAAAATGAAAAATGAACCATTAAAACATAAAAAATTATGAAAAAAGAAATCAAATTACAGCAAGACATTCTTGCATTAGTCAAAAAAGCAAGAACCAATAGAACAAGTAAAGACCATGTTTCTATTGGTAAAATCACGAAATTTCAAGCAGACATTTTTCAAAAAAGGTTTGGACTTGACATTAGAGGCTATGAAAGAATTATCACCGCTGAGGGTGTGCGACACGCACTAAACAGACATGCCAATCTCAGCGAAACGGATTTTTTGATGATATTGTTTATTGTTGAAAATCCTGATATTGTTGGGTTGGGTAAGAAAGCCGATACTATTGTGTATCGAAAGGATTTCGAGAAATTTTATTTCTATGTGGAATGCGTGCAACGGGGGAGAAAACGGCTGGCTATTCAAACCCTCTATAAAATGAAAAAACCGCCTAAGCGTACCTAGGCGGGAAACGTCGCAAGGTGCGGCTAGTGTAACTGAGACCCCCCGCTTACGTCCGATAACAGTTCCCTTGCAGTGGCACAAAGTTACAACTTTTTTTTGAATTGACCAAATTTTTTGCATTTTTTTTCTTAATACTTTTTTTGAGAGCAAAAAAAGTATTCAAAAAAACTCTTTGCAGGAAATACGTCGCCGCTACGCTCTGACATTTCCTGCGATAATGTATTCGTCGCTACGCTCCTCATGGTTTTTTCACGCTTCGCCAAATAGTGAATAGTGAAATTCCATTTGCCCTGAAAGGGCGTAATCAATAGCGTATGGGCAACGCCCTACGAACAAGGCGACACCACCCAATAGAGCCCTGAAAGGGCGACATCAAATCGGATTACGCCCTCGTTGGCGATTGTCGCAAATGCCTGTAGGGGTCGAAAATTTTCGACCCCTACAATAAATGATGGCGATTGTGTGCCTGTAGAGACGGGGCGTGCCCCGTCTCTACTATTCACTAATCACTATTCACTATTCACTATGGCACCCCTACCTCACACACCGCAAGGCGAACCCACTGCTCGGAGCAATGCTGAGCTGCGGGTTGACGTGGGACGTAGTGTAGTCCATGTAGAACGCACGCGTGGTGCTGTACTCCGAGGACGACCAATAGCGCGAATCTATACCCGACAGACTGCCTGCGTGCCCAGTAAAGCGGGATCCCCCCCAAGTTCCCCCGCGAGGAACGTGATTGGCTGCCGTGTTGGTTGTATTGGTGCCGCTGGTGTAAGATTGACCGTCGACTGCTGTGGATGGATTGCGAGTGGTGCCACCCATGAGCGTATACAAATTTTGAAAGTCTTCAATTGTAGGCACACGCCAATCGCCCGGACAAAGAATATCCGCGTACTGCATCACCGCACACCACGAAAAATAATGACCCGGAAATGCATTGGTAGCACCAACAAGCGTAGAGTTGTTTCTACAATTCGAAATATAGTTGTCAGCTGATCCACCGGTATAGGCTGTTTTGTCGCATTGTGGCGAAACAACCAAATCCGACCAAGTCTGTGCCGCCACACCTGCACGAGCAGGAATAGTCCACGTATTAGTTGTTACGGGACCTCCCGTAAGAATTCTTGCACTATCTCTATTCACAAAATCACAACCTTGTGGTGCGGGCGGTGGTGGGTCATTCACAATATGTTTACCACTGGTATTGGACGTGGTTGCGGTTCCACAAGAGTTGGTTGCTACTGCATAGTAAAACACGCCGTCAGTGTTTACTACATCATTTGGCGGATCGAAGGTGTTGCCTGTGGCACCGCTCACTTGTGAGCCTCCTGATGGGAGGTCTGTTATGTTCGAATACCATTGGATGGTAGGCGTTGGTGTACCTATGGGTAGCGGATCAACAGTGAGCGTGGAAGCAAAAGCGGTGTTTTGCGTTGTGGTTTGGTCGGTGGTAGGCGTTACTGAGCCGATGGTTGGTGCTGCGTTAACGGTGATATTCGCTGTACTTGCCGAACTTGCTCCGCAAGCACCGATCGCAGTTACCGAAACTTCAAAACTGCCGGTTGTTGAGCCTGCATTGGTAACGCTCAAAGACGTGCTATTGCTACCGTTATCGGTCATATTTGAAGGCGTCGTCCAATTGTAAGATGTTGCACCTGTAACAGCACCGATAGAGGCAGTGAATGTGCCACCCGTGCAAGCCGTAGTAGGGCTAAATGTGATCGTTCCCGGTGTATTTGGAACGGTTCCTACGGTGATATTCGCTGTGCTTGGAGCACTGGTGCCACAAACGTTGCTCGCCGTTACCGAAATTGCGAGACTGCCTGTTGTGGTGCCCACATCGGTAATGGTGAGGGTTGTGCTATCACTGCCATCATCGGTCATACTTGCCGGCGTCGTCCAATTGTAAGATGTTGCACCGTTTACAGCACTGATAGAGGCTGTGAACGTACCGCCTGTACAAGCCGTAGCAGGACTAAATGTTATCGTTCCCGGAGTGCTCGGTATTGGTGCATTGAGGGTAATGCTACCATGTAGCAGCTCCACACCACAGGTATTGCTTACAGTGTAGTGGTAGGTACCGGCATTTGTGGGTGCACCTTTAATGGAAACAGGCCATGCATATTCTCGCTCGCCGAGCGGATTCGAGGCGGCACCGGAGACTATGATGCCCGGAGGAGGATCTTCAAAAGAATGGATGCGTGTGCCATCTGTCCACCAAGTGACGATAAGGGTTTTTCCGATGACCGAAGGAAATTCGATCTCCTCTATCTGCTGACCTGAGCAAAGAGTTTGATGCAAGGGTGCTTCAGGACACCATTGCGGAATTGGACAATGAGCAAAACTTTTGGTTCCAAAAGTTGCGATGAGGATTAAAATTAGGGTGATTTTTTTCATAGTTATTTTGGTTTAGATTTTTTGACTTCAGAGCATAAAAAAACGTGAGCAAAACTCTGTTATTGATTTCTGAGGTCTTCGCTACCTAATCACCAAATCTTGAAGTAAAGCCCACGCGGCTGCATGGGCGTTTACGCTTTACTCTTGGTGATTTGAAATTTGCGAAGTTTCAGAAATCCGAATATAAGCTAAAACGCTTTTCGTATGTTATGTGTTTCAATGTGCCGTTAGCACGTTTTTTTCATAGTGTATTATTTTTGATTGTATTTCCGCCTGCAAAGATACAAAAAAGTAAATAAAATACAAAGTATTTCAATAATTTTTTTCAACAAAACCACGTTAGGGGACGGTATTCAGGCACGGTCAATAGCAAGGGGATGTCTCCACTACGCACGCTTTGCGTGCTCCGCTCGACATGACGGCAAGAGGCGCAGCGTTATCAATTATGAGGAGCGTAGCGACGAATACGTTACAAATCATACCCAAACCGTTTCAAAATCTTTTCGTTGTCTCGCCAATCTTTCATCACTTTGACGTAAAGTTCTAAAAACACTTGCTTGCCTAAAAATTTTTCCATTTGTTTGCGAGATTCTTTACCGACTTTTTTCAGTGCCGCACCTTTATTTCCGATGATAATCGCTTTTTGCGATTCGCGTTCAACATAAATCAAGGCACGAATTTTATCAATGGTTTCGCTCTCTTCGTAAGAATCCACAACGACTTCCACAGAATACGGAATTTCTTTTTGATAAAACAACAGAATTTTTTCACGAATAATTTCCGACACAAAAAACCGCAAATTTCGATCCGAAACTTCGTCTTTCGGATAATAGGGCGGAGCCTCAGGCAAATGTTCCAAAATCATCGAAACAACAGCCTCCATATTGAATTTATGCAGTGCCGAAACGGGCAGGATTTGTGCCGTAGGAAGTTTTTGTTTCCATGCCTCAATTTTTGCGGCAATATCATCTTGATTGGAAAGGTCGATCTTGTTCAACAATAAAATTATCGGCACACCCGAAAGTTTAATTTTCTCAATGATGTCCTGATTTTTGAAATCCTCTCCTAAATCCGACAACAAAATAAATACATCGGCATCTTGCAACGCACTGCGAACGCCCGTCATCATGGATTCCTGCAATTTGTAGTGCGGATTGACCAAACCGGGTGTGTCGGAAAACACAATCTGATAATCGGGGTTGTTCAAAATGCCGATGATGCGATGTCGCGTGGTTTGTGCTTTGGGTGTGATGATGGACAATTGGTCGTCCACCAACGCATTCATAAGCGTTGATTTTCCGGCATTGGGATTGCCGATAATGTTGACGAATCCTGATTTATGCATAACTATTCTCTCCAAATTTCGATTCGAAAATCATCGAAATAAATGCGTTCTTTTTTATAATTTTCGTTCCTGACATATATTCTATAGCGTTCTGTTTCGGGAACAATAAACGTTAAAATTAATCTCTGCCAACCATCGGCATCGGGCTCAAGAACAGTTTGTTGCTGCATCCAAAGTTTAGTGTTTCCGGGCAGATCGTCGCTCAATACCAAATCTCCAAAACTCGAACCTTTTCGCAAAACGGAAAGATAAAGAGAATCGCCTCGCTGAAGACGAAGCACTCTTGTTAACGCATATTGAACGCCGTCGCCGGTAACAATAGATGTGTCTGTAATATCTTGATACAGAGTTCGTTTGATGAGCAATGTGTCAATAACGGTGTAAGATCTTTCCGGATATTGGATGGTTTCTTTTTCAGGAATAAAGAAAACACTTTGTTCCGGAAATCCGCGAAGGCTTGATATCAAAGGGGTTTCGAATGCCAAAAATGTGGGGTCAATGTATTTTTCGAGATGATGTATATGTTCGGGAAGTACAAAGTTACTGCCTGTTTTCGGGGTGTGTTGTAAAAGTTTGACCACATAATTTTGTCGTTTTTCAAACGTTTGAAAAGTTCGAAGTTGTCCGAAAATACTGAGAAAAACCAGACTTGCTACAATCCAAAATGGAATTGTTTTCGGTTGAAAATTAGCTCCAAATGTTATCACAAAAAACCCGACAATTCCTGCAACAAACGGAAACCATAACAGTTCAAAATTCACATCTAAAAGTCCACTTCTCCCATGAATAAAAATAGCCAGAAATATTAAGCTTGTCCAAACGATCAACAAAATAAGTTCTTTGAATTGTTTTTGGACCATCCACCACAACCCCAAGTATGCTGCCATTCCGAAAGGAATCACAAATGTACTGATGGCGACAGATGAAAAATAGCCTAAAAATGAAACTTGATGAACGCCTTCAAGCACATCGACGAAAACATTGGGCGAAACTCGAAAAAAAATAAAGCAAAGGAAACAAACAAAAGCCCAATTAAACAGTTTTTGAAATTCCGAATATCTTTCGGCAATTGCCAGACCACTGTGGAACAGCACGCCAAACGTAACCACAAACATCAAGGGCGTATGCACCGCTCCGAAAAATGTTTGGTTGATGCCCAAAAGCAAAAGCAGTAAAAAAATTCCCGAAGTTTTTTGTTTGAAAACGTAGTTTGCGATCAAAAAAATCCCATACATAAAAATCATCGGACTTGCTGAAAAGACCATACTTACAAGAGATATGGAGCAATTGCTTTTGATGGCTAAAACGGTTAGGATATTTTGAAACCAACTCCACGAAAACCATGTCGAACTTGCCAAAATATCGGGGTTGTTAATCAAATTAAACAAGACCATTGCCGACTCGCCAAAGGTACTTCGCAATTCGTGAAACCACATCGAAACCCCAATGGCAGCGAGGAATCCGAGATGTGATAAAATTTCTATTCCGAAATTTACATTTCGCAAGTTGTAATTCATAATTTTTTTGTAACTTTGCATATTCAAAATTAATACGATTTACAAAGTTACAAAAAAAAATTGACATGGAACTCATTTTTGCTACAAATAATTTGCACAAATTGCACGAAGTGCGAGAAAAATTAAAATTTTGTGGAGATGGATTCTCTACGCCGATCCGAATCGTCAGCCTTTCGGAGATTGGTTTTCACAACGATATTCCCGAGACGGGTACTACGTTACAGGAAAATGCGTTGATCAAAGCACAAACCATTTTTGATTTCTGCAACGAAAATTGTTTTGCCGATGATACCGGTTTGGAAATTGCGGCGTTAAACGGTGAACCGAGTGTGTATTCCGCCCGCTATGCCGGCGAACATTGTTCGTTCGATGACAATATCAATTTGGTTTTATCCAAAATGCACGGAAAAACCAATCGCAAAGCCTGTTTCAGAACCGTTATCGCTTTAATTTGGAATGGAAATACGCATTATTTTGAAGGTCGTGTTGATGGCGAAATCATCACCGAGAAACACGGCGTAGAAGGGTTTGGTTACGACCCGATTTTCCGTCCCGACGGATACAGTCAAACCTTTGCGGAGATTGCGTTAGAGGAAAAAAATCAGATTAGTCATCGAGGACGTGCTATGGATCAGTTGGTTGCCTTTTTACACCGTTTGCATTCTACACAATCTGGTGTATAGCCCGTTTTTCAGCAATAATTCGGCA
>WRKV01000077.1 GCA_009777915.1 Bacteroidales bacterium
TAACAGTGAGTGTGGAGGCAAAAGCGGTGTTTTGCGTTGTGGTTTGGTCGCCGGTAGGTGTAACTGTGCCGATGGTGGGAGCTATTCCTACGGTGATATTTTGCGTACGTGCTGCACTTGTTCCGCAAGCGTTGCTCGCCGTTACCGAAATAG
The DNA here is from genome assembly GCA_009777915.1 of Bacteroidales bacterium. GTDB lineage: Bacteria > Bacteroidota > Bacteroidia > Bacteroidales > P3 > WRKV01. The sequence continues at coordinate 154 of WRKV01000077.1, forward strand.
CAAGGGTGCCTGTTGTTGTTCCTGCATTGGTAACGGTGAGGGTGGTGCCATCGCTGCCGTCGTGGGTCATACTTTCCGGAATAGTCCAGTTGTAAGTCGTTGCATTGTTCACAGCAGCAATGCTCGCTGTAAACTCAATGCCCGTACAAATCGTGGCAGGACTAAATGTTATTGTTCCCGGAGTGCTCGGTATTGGTGCATTGAGGGTTATACTCCCATGTAGCAACTCCACGCCGCAGGTATTGCTTACGGTATAGTGGTGAGTGCCGGGGTCTGTGGGTGCTCCTTTAATAGAAACAGGCCATGCATATTCCCGGTCGCCGAGCGGAGTCGAGGCGTCGCCGGAAACTGTGATACCGTCAGGCGTGCCAATCGACGCGAAACGCGTGCCGTCCAACCACCAGTTAATGATCAGGGTTTTCCCGATGACCGATGGAAATTCGATATCATCTATCGACTCGCCGGGGCAAAGAGTTTGATGCAAGGGGGCGTCGGGACACCATTGCGGAATAGGACAATACGCCAAACTTTTGGTTGCAAAAGCTGCGATGAGGATTGAGATAAAAATTAATTTTTTCATGATTGTTTTGGTTTTATGATTTATGATTTATGGTTTATGATTTTTGACTTTGGACAATAAAAAAAACGGACTTAAATATCCGTTTATCGAGGTCTTAGGAAACCCATAACTACAAATAAAGCAAGCCCGTTTTCAGGCGTTGCATTTATTCTCGTAGTTATACAGAAATTTCCTAAGTTTCGATAAACAAGAATTAGCAATCGCTATATTTTATTTATATTTTCATTTTTTACATATTTTTTGGGTTAAAATGTTTTGCAAAGATACGAAAAAAAAACGAATTACACTGTTTTTTTCAATAATCCTGATAGTTTTATCGAAAGATCGAGCATGAGCAAATGACCATTGGCATTGCGTTCGACATGATAAATGGCTTTTTCGATTTCGGTTACAAATTTGATTAAATTGTTGGCATGGATATACGGCGAAAATTTAGTTAAAAATTCTCGTTCTTCTTCGGAAACCTGCACTTGGTCGGCGTTCCGGTAGTTCATCATCACCGTCCAACGAATTTTATCCAACGCATGATTCAAAAATAATTTCAAACGCTCTCGTCCTAAATCTTTCATTTTTCTTGAAAATTCGTCCATTTTTGGTGTGTCAACCTTTAGGCAAATCCGCATCCAATCCACAAAATTTATGTGATTAAAGTCATCATTATCGGTTCGTGCCATAGCGGTTTCTACTTTCGGCACACGAATCAATTGTGTTCGTGATAAAATCGTTGCAGGAATCAAGTTCGCATTCTCGGAAATCAGTATAAATACAGTGCCTTCCGAAGGTTCTTCCAACACTTTCAGCAAGCGTGTCGAGATGTCGTGATAAAATTTTTCAACCATCCAAAGAATGATAATTTTCGTTGGAGCTTCGAAATTTTTATAGGTCAAAATTTTAATGATATTATCTACATCTCGTTTGTTGATGTAGCCCTGACTATTGCCCAATCCAATCGCATCATACCATTGATTCAACGAAAATTCTGCATGATGTTCCATGACCATTTTTCGCCAATCGTCCATATAATCGCTGCTATCACTCTCTTTCATCGAACCGGTTTTGTTGTTCGGAAAGAAAAAATGCAAATCAGGATGTGCTAAATTTTGAAATTTTATGCACGACGTACATACGCCGCACGAATCTGCCAAAAGCCCATCGTCATTGACTTCCGGAAAAATTTGCTTGTTTTTACAATTCAAAAACTGTCCGTAAGCAATGGCTAATGCCAATTTCTGATTGCCTTGATGCCCTAAGAAAAGCTGAGCATGCGGAATACGTCCGCCCAAAGTCATGGTGGTCAGTTTTCGAATTAATTCGCGTTGTCCTGTGATTTTTTTGAATTGCATGGTGCAAAGATACAAAAAAAAATTGTTATTTCAGAAAATTTTTCGTACCTTTGTAGATTAAACTTTTCTGAATAATGAAAAAAATCACCTTACTCATTGCAACGATTTTTCTTTCGTTGCCTTTATTTTCGCAAAATGTCGAGGATCTGAGAAACGCAAAAACCAAAAGTAACTTTCTTTTAGATCTTATTCATTTCAGGTATGTGGATCAAGTTTCGTTGATGCCTTTGGCAGAAAAAGGAACTATCGAAATGTTGAAACATTTGGATCCGCATTCTCAGTACATTTCACCGGAGGACGTGGCACGTGCAAACGAGCCGTTACAAGGGAATTTCCACGGAATCGGCGTATCGTTTCAAATCGTAAATGACACCATTGTTGTTCTTGAAGCGATCAGTGGCGGACCTTCTGAAAGGCTTGGTATTCAAGGCGGAGATAAAATCGTAACCATTGACGAAATGAATGCAACCGGCGACAGTGCCAGAAACGACGTAGTTTTCAGACATCTGAGAGGTCCGAAAGGTACGGTGGTAACGGTTGGAATCTTGCGAAGCGGAACGGTCAGAGACTACAGAATTGTTCGCGATATCATTCCGATTCACAGTGTGGAAACGTTTTTTATGGAAAATGAAACTACCGGATACATTCAAGTTGACCGATTTTCGCGACAAACTGCTACTGAATTTAAGACTGCTTTGCAAACTTTAATCAAGCAAGGTGCTCAAAATATCATTCTCGATTTGCGAGGAAATACGGGCGGTTACATGGATCAAGCGATTGAAATGGCAGACGAATTTTTGGAAAAAGATAAGTTGATTGTTTATATGGAAGGTGCACATCAATCTCGTCAAGAAAGCAATTCTACTCCGGGCGGTATGTTTACAAAAGGTCGACTGGTTGTGCTGATTGATGAGCAATCTGCATCTGCGAGTGAAATTGTTTCGGGTGCGATTCAAGATCACGATCGCGGTATTATTGTCGGACGTCGTTCGTTCGGAAAAGGTTTGGTGCAACGTCCGTTCGAGATACCAATTGATAAATCCGAAGTTCGTTTAACGATTGCAAGATATTACACACCTTCCGGACGAAGTATTCAAAAACCATACCAAGATGGTTTTGCCAAGTATTTCGATGATATGATGGAACGCTACAGACATGGCGAATTGGTGAATCCGGATTCAATCAAATTACCTGATTCGTTGAGATTTCTAACGTCCGGAAATCGCACTGTTTACGGCGGTGGAGGAATTATGCCGGATATTTTCACGCCAATTGATACCAATCGAATCTCCGATTATTTTGTAGATCTTCGCAGAACGGGTACTATCAACGGTTTCGTGATGAATTATTTGGAAAGAGAACGTCAAAATTTGTTGAGAACTTATCCAACTTTTGAGGATTTTTACAGAAACTTCCAAACAGATGGTGCATTTTCTGAGGAATTTGAACAATTTGCTGAAAACGCAGGGGTTAAACGCAATCGAGTGCGAATAGCAAGTGCACATAGTTTTTTGAATCGAATGATTACTGAAATGAGGAGCGACACAACGCTTGCAAACAGTGAAACATACCACGATTATATCGAAAAAGTGCTTTGGTCGGAAGAACGAATGAAAGAGTTTTTGATGAATTTAGCTGATGCCGAAGATGCTCATCAACGCCAAGCACAGGAGTCTTCCGATGAATATATTTTACTTCAATTGAAAGCACTTTTGGCACGAAATCTTTACGGAGCAAAATACTTTTTTCAAACGATTCGTTCGATTGATCAAGGTTATCAACGTGCTTTGAAAGTTGTTGAAGACGAAAAATTATTCCGACAACTGAAAATTTCTCAATAAATCGAATGGGCTGGGAAGCAAGAACAGAGCTGCTTTTAGGCGAGGAGAATGTTGCAAAATTACGTCGTTCTCATGTCGCAGTTTTTGGTTTGGGCGGTGTTGGTTCTGCTGCCTGCGAACACTTGTGTAGAGCGGGAATCGGAGAGTTGACGATTGTTGATGGTGATGTTGTAAACGAAACCAATCGGAATCGACAATTGCCTGCACTCCTCAGTAATCAAGGACTTTTGAAAGCCGAAGTGATGGCAAAACGATTGTTGGATATCAATCCGAATTTGAAATTGCATATTTTTCCGGAATACGTGAAAGACCGGCGAATGCTCGATATTCTCGAGTTGACTAACTACGATTTTATTGTAGATGCCATTGATACATTTTCGCCAAAGACTTACTTAATCGTGCATTGCATGAATTTAGGATTACGGCTTGTGAGTTCGATGGGTTCGGGTGGAAAAACCGATCCAACACAAATTCAAATTGCCGATATTGCACAAACCTATCAATGTCCGTTGGCAGATGCGTTACGCAAACGACTTCACAAACTCGGCATTTACAGCGGGTTTCACGCAGTTTTTTCTGCAGAGAATGTGCGAGAAAATTCGGTTTTACATTGCGACGATGAAATCAATAAAAAATCAATTGTTGGAACAATTTCTTATATGCCACCTGTTTTCGGAGCGTTTTGTGCATCCGTTGTTATCCGCGAATTGATTGGCGAAAGCGTGGTTTCATCGTTACCGATTCCAACGAAAATTAAAACAAAGATTAGGAATAATTAATTATGAATTACGAATCCACCCTCGACTATCTTTTCTCGCAACTCCCCATGTACCAACGTATCGGAGCGAGTGCGTACAAAGCGAATTTGGATAACACGATAAAATTATTAGCCGAATTAAATCATCCTGAAACGAAATTCAAAAGTATTCACGTTGCCGGAACCAATGGAAAAGGCTCGACTTCGCACATGTTGGCGTCGATTTTTCAAACAGCAGGTTACAAAACCGGACTTTACACATCGCCACATTTGAAAGATTTTCGAGAACGAATCAAAATCAACGGCGTTTGTATTCCGAAAAAAAATGTGACGGATTTTGTGGAAAAAAATCGTGTTTTTTTTGATGAAATAAACCCGTCTTTCTTTGAAATGACGGTGGCTTTGGCGTTTGATTATTTTGCAAAAGAACAGGTTGATATAGCGATTATCGAAGTCGGTATGGGCGGACGATTGGATTCTACGAATGTGATTCTGCCCTTACTCTCTGTGATTACAAATATCGGATTGGATCACACACAATTTTTAGGCGATACCATCGAAAAAATTGCTGTAGAAAAAGCCGGCATCATCAAACCCGGAATACCTGTCGTTATTGGTGAAACCAATCCGCAAACCGCACCCGTTTTTTTGGAAATTGCCAAACAAAATGGTTCTGAAATTAGGTTTGCGGATCAACATATTTATTTGAAAAATGTAATATGTGATTTAATCGGAATTTATCAGAAAAAAAATATCCAAACGGTTTTGTCTGCGATTAAAATCATGGAGAAATATAATTATGCATCTCTTCCGGAAATCGCTATTCGCAAGGGTTTAGCGAATGTGAAAAAAAATACCGGACTGCTTGGGCGTTGGCAAATCATCGGCGAAAAACCACTAATTATTTGCGACACCGGACACAACGAAGACGGTATCAAAGAAATTTTGCGACAACTTTCACAAACGCCGCATCGCCATCTGCACGCTGTTTTCGGAGCAGTCAACGATAAAGATATTACAAGCATTTTATCTATTCTTCCAAAAGATGCAACGTATTATTTTTGCAAACCGAATCTCCCAAGAGCCTTAAATGAAAGGGATTTGCAAGAGCAAGCACAAAAATTTAATTTACAAGGTAACGCTTTTTCAACGGTTGCCGAAGCCTTCGAAACCGCTAAAAAATCTGCATGTCCCGCCGATTTAATTTGGGTAGGAGGGAGTACGTTTGTTGTGGCGGAAGTGGTGTAAAATAATGACTCTACGCCTGTGCCGTAGGCATAGCAAACGTTATGGCATTAGGTTGTTGACCGCCTTCGGTAACTTTTCCAAATTGATTTTCGAATTTTGCGATATTGTCGTGCAGTGCATTCATCAAGCGTTTGGCGTGTTGTGGCGTGAGAATAATCCGCGATTTCACATTGGCTTTCGGTTTGCCGGGCATCATGTTGATAAAATCAATAATGAATTCGGCGTTGGAATGCGTGATAATCGCCAAGTTTGAATAAATTCCTTCTGCTACGTCCGGAGTTAATTCGACTTCGATTTGTTGTTCTTTGGGTTGTTGTGTCATGGCTTTACTATACTTTACTTTCGTTCTATTTTTTCAGCACGTTCGGCTTTTTCCTGTGCTTTTTCGTATTGCTCTTTATTCGCAACAATCAATGTTCGGTATTCACGCAAACCTGTTCCGGCAGGGATTAATCCACCTACTAACACGTTTTCTTTCAAGCCTAACAGATTGTCGGATTTTCCGCTAACTGCCGCTTCCGTAAGAACTTTCGTAGTTTCTTGGAACGATGCAGCAGACAAGAAACTTTTTGTTTGCAACGATGCACGCGTGATACCTTGAAGGATCTGACGACCTGTAGCCGGTGCTGCTTCACGAGCAACGATTTCACGTTTATCCTTACGTTTAAGAACCGAATTTTCATCACGAAGTTTACGAGCCGTAATCAGTTGTCCGGCTTTCAATTCTTCGGATTCACCCGGATCTTCGATGAGTTTCATTCCAAAAATACGATCATTTTCGTGAGCAAAATCCAATTTGTTGACCAATTCACCTTCCAAGAAAATCGTATCACCCGGATCCAAAACCTCGATTTTACGCATCATTTGGCGAACAATCACCTCAAAATGTTTGTCATTAATTTTCACACCTTGCAAACGATACACCTCTTGAATTTCGTTCACAATATATTCTTGAACTTTGTTAGGACCTTTGATTGCCAAAATATCCGAAGGCGTGATAGCTCCCTCTGATAGCGGCGTTCCGGCTTTTACAAAGTCATTTTCTTGTGCCAAAATTTGTTTGGTTGTTGCAATTAAATATGATTTAACTTCACCTGTTTTCGATGTAATAATGACTTCACGATTTCCGCGTTTGAGTTTTTTTCCAAAACTTACGATACCGTCAATCTCAGCAACAACAGCAGGATCGGAAGGATTACGTGCTTCGAACAATTCCGTTACACGAGGCAAACCTCCTGTGATATCGCTTGATTTTCCAAACGAACGTGGAATTTTCACCAACACTTCTCCGGCTTTAATAGATTTTTTATCGTCCACCGCAATGTGTGCTCCCACCGGAATATCGTAGATTTTCAACACCGAACCATTTTTCGATACGATATTAATAGACGGGTTTTTCGATTTTTGACGAGATTCAATAATAACCTTATCTTTGTAGCCCGTCATATCATCGGATTCCACACGGAATGTAATGTTTTCAACGATATTTTGGAACGAAACCTGTCCGGCAACTTCCGAAATAATTACAGCATTGTACGGATCCCAATCAGCAATCAAATCGCCCGGTTTAACAGCATTTCCATCTTTGAAATACAAGTTTGCACCGTAAGGAACGTTTCCGGAGTGGAGCGTAATTTTGGTATTTTTATCTACAATACGCATTTCCGCAGAACGCCCAATCACCACTTGGATTTTCTTACCTTCCGCTGTTTCACTTGGAACGGAGCGAAGTTCTTCGATTTCCAAAATACCGTCGAATTTAGATTCGATACGTGATGAGCTTCCGATATTTCCACCTGCAACACCACCGACGTGGAACGTACGAAGTGTCAACTGTGTGCCGGGTTCACCGATAGATTGTGCAGCGATAACGCCTACAGCCTCGCCTTTTTGAACCATTTTTCCGGTTGCCAAATTACGCCCGTAACATTTCGCACAAACACCTTGTTTGGATTCGCACGTGAGTACCGAACGAATTTCGATCTCCTCAATCGGCGATTCTTCAACGACTTTGCAAATTTCTTCCGTCAATTCCTGACCTGCTTCAGCAATCATTTTTTTAGTGAGCGGGTGAATGATATCGTGAACGGTTACACGTCCTAAGATTCGTTCTGCAAGCGGTTCTACAACCTCTTCATTTTTCTTTAAGTCTGTAGCTATCAATCCACGCAAGGTTCCGCAATCTTCTTCGCTGATGATCACGTCTTGTGCAACGTCTACCAAACGACGCGTCAAATATCCTGCGTCGGCAGTTTTCAATGCTGTATCCGCCAAACCCTTACGGGCACCGTGCGTAGAGATGAAGTACTCCAATACCGAAAGACCTTCTTTGAAATTCGATAAAATTGGATTTTCAATAATTTCTCCACCGGAAGCCCCTGATTTCTGTGGCTTTGCCATCAATCCACGCATTCCGCATAACTGACGAATCTGTTCTTTCGAACCACGAGCACCCGAATCCAACATCATGTAAACCGAGTTGAAACCCTGATTATCGCTCGTCAATTCCTTCATCACTTGCGTTGTGAGTTTAGAATTCGTATGCGTCCAAATGTCGATGATTTGGTTGTAACGTTCGTTGTTCGTAATGAATCCCATGTTGTAACTGTTCATCACTTCGTCCACATCTTCGTTGGCTTGTTCAATCAATTTTTCTTTGATTTCAGGAACGATAACATCACCTAAATTAAACGACAAACCACCTTTGAATGCCGTCATATAACCCATGTTTTTGATATCGTCCAAAAACTTTGCAGTCGTAGCAGTTCCTGTTTTTGCCAAGATATCCATGATGATATCTCGCAATGATTTTTTCGTCAAAATTTCGTTGATAAATCCGTAATTTTTTGGAACCACTTGATTGAAAAGTACACGTCCAACGGTTGTTTCAATCAATTCGGTTTCACTTTCCGTTTCAACACGCACGTTGACCCAAGCATGCAAATCTACTCGCTTTTCGTTGTATGCGATGATGACTTCTTCCGGAGAATAAAATGTTCTACCTTCGCCTTTGATCGGGTGTTTTTTCTCTGAACGGCGACCTTTGGTCAAGTAGTATAATCCCAAAACCATGTCTTGTGATGGAACCGTAACCGGTGCACCATTCGCGGGATTCAAGATATTGTGAGACGCCAACATTAAGAGTTGTGCCTCGAGAATTGCAGCATTTCCGAGTGGTACGTGAACCGCCATTTGGTCACCATCGAAGTCGGCGTTGAAAGCCGTACATACCAACGGATGCAGACGAATAGCCTTGCCTTCAACCATCTTTGGTTGAAACGCTTGAATACCCATTCTATGCAGTGTTGGTGCACGGTTGAGGAGAACAGGGTGACCTTTCATAATGTTCTCCAAAATATCCCAAACCACAGGATCTTTGCGTTCTACAATGCGTTTCGCAGATTTCACCGTTTTCACGATTCCACGTTCGAGCATTTTACGAATCACAAACGGTTTGAACAATTCCGCTGCCATATCTTTTGGAATACCGCATTCATTAAGATTCAATTCCGGACCGACAACGATAACCGAACGACCGGAATAATCCACACGTTTTCCCAAAAGATTTTGACGGAAACGACCTTGCTTTCCTTTCAAACTGTCGGAAAGAGATTTCAATGCACGGTTCGAATCCGTTTTCACGGAACTTGCTTTGCGAGAGTTGTCGAGCAACGAATCCACCGCTTCTTGCAACATACGTTTTTCGTTACGCATGATCACGTCCGGAGCTTTGATTTCGACCAATTTTTTCAAACGGTTGTTACGAATAATCACACGACGATAAAGGTCGTTCAAATCCGATGTCGCAAAACGTCCGCCGTCCAATGGCACCAACGGACGTAAATCCGGTGGAATCACAGGAAGTGCTCTCAAAATCATCCATTCCGGACGATTTTCGATTTTTTGTTGCGATTCGCGAAACGATTCAATCACGTTCAAACGTTTCAAAACTTCGTTTTTACGTTGTTGCGATGTTTCCCTGTTTGCTTGGTCGCGAAGTTCGTAAGAAAGCGTATCCAAATCAAGGTTAATCAGCAATTCGTAAAGAGCTTCACTACCCATTCTTGCGATGAATTTATTCGGGTCGGAATCATCGAGCATATAATTATCGTTCGGAAGATTGTCGACGATATCGAAATACTCGTCCTCCGAGAGTAATTGCAATTTTTCGATACCATCTTTTGCTTTGATACCCGGTTGAATTACGACGTACTTTTCGTAGTAAATTACGCTTTCTAATTTTTTCGTAGGAATTCCGAGCAAAGCCCCGATTTTATTGGGCAATGAGCGGAAAAACCAAATATGTGCAACGGGCACGATAAGTTGAATGTGTCCTGTACGTTCGCGACGTACTTTTTTCTCGGTAACCTCAACACCACAACGATCGCAGATGATTCCCTTGTAGCGAATACGTTTGTATTTTCCGCAGTGGCATTCCCAGTCTTTGGTCGGACCGAAAATACGCTCACAGAATAAGCCGTCGCGTTCGGGTTTGTAAGTTCTGTAATTGATGGTTTCGGGTTTTACCACCTCGCCTCGAGAACGTTCGAGAATAGCCTCCGGAGATGCCAAACTGATGGTAATTTTTGAGAAATCGTTTTTAACCTGAGTTTCTTTTTTTACAGCCATTTATATAAGTTTTTGTAAATACACAATTTCCCCTTTCTGATAATGTACATAAAAACGGGGGTGCAAATTTACGAAAAAAAAATGAGAAAAGCAAATTTTTGGTTGTTTTTTTTTTATTTATTACTTTTTTGAGCCTTATTTCTAATACTTTTTTTGAGAGCAAAAAAAGTATTCAAAAAAACTCTTTGCAGGAAATATGTCTCCGCTATTTTTATGATTTATGCAAGCACAAAGGCGTAATTTTTTTCATATGGTCTGTTATTTTTAATTACAGCGAACATTCTCGCGATGAGTTTTGCTCTTACAGC
>WRKV01000078.1 GCA_009777915.1 Bacteroidales bacterium
AATCCTTACGGGAGGTCCTGTAACAACTACTGTGTGGACTATTCCTGCTCGTGCAGGTGTGGCATCGCAGACCTGGTCGGATTTGGTTGTTTCGCCAGAATGCAACAAAACAGCCTATAACGGTGGATTAAGTAACAGCTATGTTTCGGACTGTAGATACAACAATCAAATTCCATTTCCCGGACATTACTTTTCGTGGTGTGCGGTGATGCAGTATGCGGATATTCTTTGTCCGGGTGACTGGCGTGTGCCAACAGTTGAAGACTTTCTAAATTTGCATACGCTCATGGGCACCCCTGGCACTCCATCCACAGTAGTCGACGGTCAATCTTACACGGAAGGCACCAATACGAATAACACAGCAGCAACCCACGTTCCTCGTGGTGGCACTTGGGGAGGCTCTCGCTTTACTGCGAGCGCGAGCTTCTCTCTCACGGAGGCGGGTTCGTACTACTGGTCCTCATCAGAGAACAATATATCGGCTGCGAACTGCTTCTACTACGCTTCGCTTTTTATCAACCTTCAGGTCAACCTCGATAAGTTCTACGGCACCGCCCTGCGTTGTGTGAGGGATAATTAATTTGAATGGTAATTGTAGGGGCACAAAATTTTGTGCCCCTACGATTGCATTTGCGATAATCGCCCCTACACCCACCCATCGTAAATAACAAAAAAAAACGAAATGCAATGCATTTTGTTTTTTTTTCGTATCTTTGCAACAAAAATATCAGAACTTATGAAAACAACAACAAAAACAAACTGGAAAAAAATTTATGTAAATTGTTTTATTTTGGGGGCTTTAATTGGTGCTGTGGCGGGTATTGCAGCATTTGTTAACTCGAATAAAAATAAAAAAGAAATCGAAACTGTCATCGGAAAACCTGAGGTTACCGTTGTAAACGGACAGATGACTCCCGAAATTTTATGGTCGTTCGGACGTCTGGGTGAATTCGCTGTATCGCCCGATGCCGGCACGATTGCGTACACCGTAACCTATTTCGACATCGCCGAAAATAGAGGTAATGCCGAAATTTATTTGATGAATGCAGACGGTAGCAATGTACGTCAACTCACACACACAGCAAGAAGCGAAAGCAATTTGGTGTGGAGCAATGATGGCAAAAGCCTGTATTGCCTGTATCAAGGGCAGATACAGAGGATCGACATTAAGAACGGAAAGGCTACGCAAGTGTCTGATTTTGCAAAAAGTATCAGAGGTTTTTCTCTTTCACCGGATCAGTCGAATGTGCTCTACGTACAGACTGTTCCGAATCCGAAAGTGAGCAAACATTTGTTTGAAAATTTGCCGGAAACATCGGCACGTGTCATTGAAGATTTAATGTATCGCCATTGGGATCATTGGGTGGATGATGTACCACATCTGTTTGTTGCAAACTTCGCAGGAGGCACTGTTGGTGCGGGTTTCGACCTGCTGGAAGGCGAACCGTATGAGGCACCCATGCGTCCTTTCGGAGGTTTGGAACAAACATCTTGGTCGCCCGATGGCTCGAAAGTTGCTTACACATCAAAGAAAAAAGTTGGAAAAGCATGGGCACTTTCAACCAATTCCGACATTTATATTTATCACATTCTTTCCGGCGAAACCGTGAACATTACCGAAGGCATGATGGGCTACGACAAGAACCCGCGTTTTTCTCCCGATGGCTCGATGATTGCTTGGGAATCGATGGAACACGACGGTTACGAATCCGACCAATATCGTTTGTTTACCTACGATTTCAACACGAAAGAAATTCTGTATCGGACGCAAAAATACGATTTCGATGCACAAGATTTATTGTGGGGCAAAGATGGTCAAACGATTTATTTTACTACGCCTTGGCATGGTCGTCAAAACATTCAAAAAATTGATTTAACGACAAACCTTGTAACGCAAATTTCCAACGAAGATATGGGGTTAGGATCGTTGAAATGGTTGGGCGATAAATTTGTTGTTTCGGGTGTAACCATGTCGATGCCAACAGAAATTTTTTCGGTTGATTTGAACGGGCAAGCAACTCAGCTTTCTCAAGTCAATACAGACCTTTTGAGTCAACTCAATCTTGGAAAAATTGAAGCCCGTTGGATAAAAACCAACGATGGAAAAGATATGCTCACTTATGTGGTTTATCCGATCAATTTTGACCCCGACAAAAAATATCCTGCTCTACTTTTTTGTGGCGGTGGTCCACAAAATATGATTGGACAATCGTGGAGTTATCGTTGGAATTTTCAGTTGATGGCAGCCAACGATTATATCATTGTTTTGCCGAATCGTCGCGGTGTTCCGGGATTCGGAAAAGCTTGGAACGAACAGATTAGCGGAGATTATGGCGGACAAAACAAAAAAGATTTGCTCACAGCAATCGATGTTATTGCGAAAGAATCGTTTGTTGATGAAACTCGCTTAGGTGCGACCGGTGCGAGTTACGGAGGTTTTTCAATTTATTGGTTAGCCGGACATCATAACAAACGTTTCAACGCATTTTTGGCTCATAATGGAATTTTCCACTTTGAGCAAATGTACGTGGAAACTGAGGAAATGTTCTTTATTAATTGGGATTACGGCGGAGCATTTTGGGAAAAAAATAATCAAATCGCACAACGAACTTATGCTAATTCGCCACATTTATTCGTAACTAAATGGGATACGCCGATTTGTGTTGTGCATAGCGAATTGGATTATCGTGTGCCGATTTCACAAGGTATGGGTGCATTCAACACCGCACAAATGCTGGGTGTTCCGAGTCGCTTCCTTTATTTTCCGGACGAAAATCATTGGGTTTTGAGACCACAAAATTCTGTTCTTTGGCATCGAAATTTCTTTGACTGGTTTGATCAATGGTTGAAATAAAAAAACTATGAAATTTGATAAAAAAACTCCCGAACAGCGTCGAAAATTTCTGCACACCTGCGGACGAATTTTCGCAGTAGTTGCGATATTCACGCTAATCGCTTTTTCTGTTTCGAAAACCAAAATTGTCGAACAAGATTTTTTTTGGCAAATTGATCCCGATTTGTGTATTGCTTGCGGACTTTGTGAAACCGATTGTGTGCTGACCCCATCGGCAGTCAAAGCCGTTCATGCGAAAAAAGTTTGCGGATTTTGTGATTTGTGCGGAGGTTACTATCGTGCGAATGTGCGGGATTTGAACACTGCCGCAGAAAATCTCATGTGTCCGACCGGTGCGATTGTCCGGAAATTTGTCGAAGAACCTTATTTTGAATATACTTTTATTGAAGAACTTTGTATCGGTTGCGGAAAGTGTGTTAAAGGTTGTAATGCGTTTGGAAACGGTGCAATGTATTTGCAAATCAAACAAGAATTGTGTAAAAATTGCAACGAATGTCAAATTGCAAAAGTTTGTCCTGCCAATGCTATCAAGCGTGTGCCGATTTCGAAAGTGTATTTTTTGAAAGAATAATTTGGTAAATCCAAAAAAAAATTGTAATTTTGCAAAAAATTAGGGGTGCTGAAAGGCTGAGATTATACCCTCTGAACCTGTACGGATAATGCCGGCGTAGGGAAAGATTTAGTCCACATCTCTAATTTGAAATTGAAAAATTACGAATTAAAAATTAGAGATATGAAACTAAACAAACCATTCACCCATTCACTTATTCACCTACTCACTTATGTGCTCCTTGTCTTTCACGCGAGTTGGGCGTATGCCATACACCCCTACGGTGCGAACGAACAATGGGATTCTATCACTCGCCTCATCGACTTGGAAAGCGTGTCGATTCAAGCGGTTCGTGCAAACGAAAAAACGCCGGTCAGTTTTTCGAGTATGAACAAAACCGACATTCAACAATTGAATGTTGCAACCAATATCCCGGTGCTTTTGCAGTTGATGCCGTCGGTGGTTACGACTACGGAAAACGGCACTGCTCTTGGCAATACCTCGTTTCGCATTCGTGGTGTAGATGCCTCAAGAATCAATGTTACCATCAATGGACTTCCGTTGAATAATCCGGCATCGCAAGAAGTTTTTTGGGTCAATTTGCCGAATCTTGCGGGATTTTTGAATTCTGTGCAAGTGCAGCGTGGTGTGGGCACTTCCACAAACGGTTCGAGTGCTTTCGGTGCATCGGTGAATTTGGAAACGAACAAAATTTCGCCAACTCCGGGTGTTGATGTTTCCGCTACCGGCGGGAATTTCAAAACATTTGGTACAAATATTTCCGTCAATTCCGGATTGCTCAGCAATGGATTTTTTGCCGAAGGAAATGTTTCTAAAATCAATAGCGATGGCTACATTCGCAATGGGAAAATCAATCATCAATCTGCCTATTTCTCTGCCGGATTAGTAAAGCCCAAACATTTTTTGAAATTTAATTATTTGTACGGAAATCAAAAAACGGGCATTACATGGGAAGGTGCAACTTTGGAGCAAATAGCGGAGGACAGACGCTTCAATCCCTCCGGCTATATGTACTCTGATGAAAACGGTAATCCGGTTTATTACGGTAACGAAACCGACAATTATTTCTCACACATCTTTCAAGCGTTTTATGTATTCAATTTTTCCGAAAATTGGACATTCAACGCAGGATTCAACTATACCAACGGTTTTGGCTATTACGAAAGATTCAGAACAAACCGACGATTTTCAGAATTTGGCTTGCCAAACTATAGTGAAACCATTGATCGATGCGATATGGTTCAGCAAAACCTTATGCGTAACGATTTTTATGCTTCAAATGTTAATTTCTTATATTCCAAAAACGACCTAAATGTTAATATTGGTGGGCATTACAACCGCTACGACGGCAACCATTTCGGAGAGTTAAAATGGGTCAAATTCAGTCAGGATATTCCTAAAGATTTTGAATGGTTTCGTAATACATTTGAAAGATCCGAAGTTAGTTTTTTTACTAAATTCGACTACACTTTTTTAAACCGATTTCATGCCTTTATAGATTTGCAGTATCGCCACATAACTGCCGATATTAATGGTAATGACAATAATTTGCGACGACCATACGCATTGAATTTTTCTGAAAATTATACGTTTTTCAATCCCAAAATCGGTCTCTCTTTTCATCCTGATATTCATCAAAAATGGTATGTTTCCGTATCCAATGCCTCACGTGAACCTACGCGTGCCGACATCAAAGAAGTTTTGCGTTCCGACTGGAATGAAGATGTCGCAAAAACACGCATGGTTAAACCGGAACATTTAACCAATTATGAATTCGGTTATCAAATCAACAAAACGCAATGGGCATTTGGTAGTAACGTCTTTTTTATGAATTACAAAGACCAATTAGTCCCAAATGGTTTAGTGAACGAAAGCGGGTATACATTGATGGATAATATCGCAAAAAGTTATCGACTCGGAATAGAGTTGATCGGTGGTTATCAAATCTGCAAACCCTTGAGAATAGACGCTAATCTGACATTAAGTCAAAATAAAATTCAAGACTATTTGGAAATTCATCCGGTGTACGACAATCCGGATTGGTGGACTTTGCTTCGGTACGACACTACGCCTATAACATCAGGCAACTTAGTGTATTCTCCAAATGTGGTTGGGTCAGGAATGTTGACCTATTCGCCGATTCCAAACCTTAGCATCATGCTTACCGGAAAATATGTCGGCAAACAATATTTTCAAAATTTATCCCTTCCGGAAAATAGGTTAGAGGCTTATTTTGTCAGCGATCTGAGCATACATTACGAACAGCCGTTGCAGAAAGGAAATGGAAAATTTTACGTACAAGGTGTTGTCCATAATTTGTTCAACAAAGATTACATCAACAATGCTTTCTTTGGCGGCTATTTTGAAGACGGCACAGACAGTAGATTTTTCGCACAGGCACCCATTCATTTTTCTATCAAACTCGGATTTAAGTTATGATGAATTTTCTGATAGAACACTGGCTTGAAATCTTTGCCGTGATCACGGGATTGCTCTACGTATATCTCGAAATCAAGCAAAACAAAATCATGTGGATTGTGGGATTCGTCAGCTCGCTGGTGTTTGTATACGTGCTTTTTGAGGCGAAAATTTATGCCAATATGGGAATTTATGTGTATTATGTTTTGATTAGTGTTTATGGGTATTGGAAGTGGATGGGCGACAAGATAGATACTTCATCATCAGCCCACCGGTTACCGGTTACCGGTTACCGGTTACCCATACTCACATTGGTCGTCATCAGCTTACTATTATCCGCCATCATTGGCTACGTGTTAGCCAATTTCACAGATTCACCGGTTCCTTACTACGATGGATTGGTAGCGGGTTTCAGTGCAGTGGCAACCTGGATGCTTACTCAAAAAATCATTCAACATTGGTATTTTTGGATAGGAATTAATATCTTTTGCGTACCTTTGTATGCCTCGCAAGGGCTTTATTTCACTGCATTTATGTTTTTAGTTTATTTTATCATGTCAATTATAGGATTAAAAGAATGGAAAAAAGATTTACAAAAAATGCTTTAATTAATTTGGTAAATTCAAAAATTTTTCGTACCTTTGCAAAAAATCACTGGTGTTTTCTACGAAAAATCGGAAGAAAAAACACAAGAACGGTTTGGGCGATTTTCGATAAAAACGGAGGATGCAATAAGGCAAAATCCGGCATTGTTAATAACTTTTTTTCGCTCGACGTATCAATTAGTTACGGACTGTTTTTAGGGATTTTTGGCTCTTAATTTTTTTTTGACAAGGGAGTTATTCGTATTATATAGGGGAGGAAATCTTTTTATCAACCCTAAAAA
This sequence comes from Bacteroidales bacterium, assembly GCA_009777915.1. Taxonomy (GTDB): domain Bacteria; phylum Bacteroidota; class Bacteroidia; order Bacteroidales; family P3; genus WRKV01. Next base: position 6,730 of record WRKV01000078.1, read on the forward strand.
ACGAAAAACTATGAGTACAAAAATTCAAAAAAAACCGATGGTTACGGAACCAAAAAAACCGATGATTCCAAAATTTGAAATTCCTAAATGGTGTTCAGATAGAATTTCAAACGAAGACGATTATTTGCGACATTCGACTTACGCAGGTACATGGATTCCACTTGACGATGCCAAAACATTTGAACTTTTTAGAAACGGCGATACCGAAGGCGTTTTTCAATTTGAATCGGAAGAAATGCAGACTTTGTTACGCCAACTAAAACCCAATAATTTTGAAGATTTAATCGCTTTGCACACCTTGTTTCGCAGGGGAAATATGGATGTTTACACGTTTATCATCAGCAAATGTAGTGATGTAGCCATTTATTACGATTTTCCTGAAATGGAATCACGTTTGAAAGATACAGAAGGACTTTATGTGTATCAAGAGCAAATCATGTTGCTAAGTCAAGATTTAGCAGGTTTCACGCCATCGCAATCGGACGAATTACGCAAAGCATTAGGCGAGAAAGATATTGAAAAATTGTCCGAACTAAAAAAGCAATTTATCGATGGTGCTACGAAAAACGGATTTTCGCCAATCGAAAAATTAGAGAAAATTTGGCAAGATTGGGAAACCGAATCACACCACACATTCAACAAATCACACGCTGCTTCTTACACGCTCATCGGTTATCAAATGGCCTATTTGAAAGCTCGTTTTCCAAAAGAATTTACGACTGCAATTAAACAAATTAACAAACAATAAAATCAATTAAAATTATGTATTGGACACTTGAATTAGCCTCAAAATTAGAAGATGCGCCTTGGCCTGCAACCAAAGACGAATTGCTGGATTACGCCATGCGAACAGGACTGTTGCCGGAAGTAATCGAAAACCTCATCGAGATCGAAGACGAGGGGGAAATCTACGAAAGCATTGTAGATTTATGGCCTGATTATCCTACTACTGACGAGGACTTTGGAATTAACATAGATGAATATTAACAATCAAAAACATAAAACTATGAACTCAAACAATCAAAAAAAATCAATTATTTTGCAAAACGCTGAAAACACTAACGTTTCCAGCACATTTACACATCTACACGTTCACACGCAGTATTCCATTCTTGATAGTACTGCCGATGTTGGAAAAATTCTCGCTCGTGCCAAAGAATTGGATATGGATGCTCTCGCTATCACCGATCATGGCTCAATGTTCGGCGTTTTCGATTTTCATACACAAGCAAAAAAAATTGGGATAAAACCAATTATCGGATGCGAATTTTATGTTGCAGACGGAAGTCGTTTTGAAAAAAAACGTGCCGAAAAAAGTGGCTCAAACCACTTGATTTTATTGGCAAAAAACCTGCAAGGTTATCAAAACTTATGTCGCTTGTGTTCATCGGGACACATAGAGGGATTTCATTATCGTCCGCGAATCGACAAAGAACTTTTGCGAAAGTATAGCGATGGTTTGATTTGTTTATCTGCTTGTTTGGATGGAGAAATACCAAGGTTATTAAAAGCAAAAAAATATGCTAAAGCGGAAAAAGCAATTCAAGAGTTTTTAGACATTTTCGGCAATGACTTTTATTTGGAAATACAGAATCACGGATTAGATGAACAAAAACGTGTAAATCCGTTGTTGGCAAACCTTGCAAAGAAATACAACATCAAATTAGTGGCATCGAACGATGTGCATTTTGTGAATAAAAATGACTTCGCTGCACATCAAATTTTGGTTTGTTTGAATACCGAAAAAAAACTCGGAGAGCAAACAGCTCTAAATTATACTGGCGAGGAATTCTTGAAGTCGCACGATGAAATGTCCATACTGTTTGCGGATTATCCGGAGGCGGTTGTTAATACACGAGAAATCGTTGAAAAAATCGAGAATTTTGAAATCAAACGTGATGTTGTCTTGCCAAAATTTCCATTGCCCGAAGGTTTTGGTTCTGAAATGGAGTATTTACGAAGTCTCACGATGGCAGGAGCAAAGGAACGTTGGGGAGACCCTATTTCGAAAGAAGTTTTGGAGCGTTTAAATTTTGAGTTGAATACTATTGAAAAAATGGGATTCCAAGCGTATTTTTTGATGGTTTGGGATATTATTCGTTCCGCACATGAAATGGAAGTTTTAACGAGTCCGGGGCGTGGTTCGACAGCCGGTTCTGCGGTTTGTTATGCGTTAAAAATTACCAATATTGATCCCATAAAATACAATTTGCTTTTCGAGCGTTTTCTAAATCCGGACAGAATTTCGTTGCCTGATATAGATATTGATTTTGATGATGAAGTTCTTGAAAAAGTGATTCAATATGTGGTTGAAAAGTATGGAGAGGAAAGGGTTGCACAGATTGTTACATTTGGAAGGATGTCGCCACGAAATGCCATCAAAGATGTAGCACGTGTTCTCGATTTACCACTCGAAGAATCTAATCGCTTGGTAAGTTTACTTCCCGAAAGATGGAATGCTACGTTCGAAACCGCATTCAAAGAAAGTGCCGATTTGTTGAAGGAAAAAGACAGTTCAAACGATTTAATTCGCAAAACTTTGCAATATGCAGTTGAATTGGATGGTAGCATCCGCAACTTCGGAGTTCATGCTTGCGGAATAATTATTTCGTCGGAAGACCTGAAAGATATTGTTCCGATAAGTGTCGCAAAATGGAGCGATATGCCGATGGTGCAATTTGAAGGGAAAATCGTTGAGGACGCAGGTTTGCTAAAACTGGATTTTCTCGGATTGAGCTCACTCAACATCATCAAAAACACACTCAAAAATATCAAACTTCGACATCAAATCGACATCGATATTGAAGACATTCCACTCGATGACAAAAAGATTTACGAATTATTTGCGAACGCTGAAACCGCATCAATTTTTCAGTTTGAATCGGACGGTATGCGAAAATGGTTGACCCTGCTCAAACCTACACGTTTCGAGGATTTGATTGCGATGACTGCTCTGTATCGTCCGGAGGGTATGGGTATTATCCCAAAATTCATCAAACACAAGCATAACCAAGAGAAAATAAATTCTGATTTAGAAGCGAATGAAGAAATTTTGAAAGAAACTTACGGCATTATGATTTATCAAGAGCAAAAGATGGTGTTATCACCGGAATCTGATTGGCGTATGGCATCATCATTTTTATACAACAAATCACATGCCGCTTGCTATACGCTTATCGGTTATCAAATGGCGTATTTGAAAGCCAATTATCCGGATGAATTTTATGACGCAATAATATAAAAAAAAAATTATGGCAGAACTACTCGTATTAACGCTCGTAATCGTTGTAATCATTCTCGCTTGCAAAGCCAGAGTAACGATCAACATCGAGCCTCGCAAACCCAAATGCCCACTTGGTGGCAGATGTACAAAAAATTTACAAACCTGCAAAGCTGAATTAGTCAAAAATTAATCGTATCTTTGCAAAATTATTAACTTAAAAATAAACATTATGGCAACATTTGAAAGGAAATTAGATCAATCTATCATTGATAGATTAAATGCACATGATTTGTGGAAAAATCATTTGAAAGAAGATTGTGAAAAACAAGATGTGTTTTTAGCAATTAGAAATGATCAAATTGGTTTTTATCACAAAGGTGGTAAACTTTTTGGATTTGATGAAAATAATAATTTCAAAACCCATTTTAAGTTTGCAGGACTTATCAATAATACCGATACGTCTTATTTTACTGATTGCGAATTACAAGGAATGCCAATTTCTGCTTTTGGTAAAGACAACGATCGTATTAAAGAAAATTGTGCCCATTATTCCGGTGTTGAGGCAGAAGGCGTTTCCAAAATTTACCATAAATACTCATATCTTTCAAAAGAAGATATTGTTGTTTTAGACATTGAAGTTTCGTTTAAGTCGTTAGATGAAACGGAACGATTTTGCACTAAAACAGGAATTATGAAAAAGAATAAAAAACAAGACAGAATAGATATTTTGTTGTATGATATAAAAAAACGAAAACTTAAATTTGTTGAAGCAAAACATTTTTCTAATTCGGAAA
>WRKV01000079.1 GCA_009777915.1 Bacteroidales bacterium
AATTTCCAAACCCCATCAAGGAGATAATTTTCTCGATTTCCTTCGCTAATCAGTTTTCCGTTTTCGCAAAACGTTTTCCAATAGCCGTCGGGCTTTCCCTTACGCAGATAGCCCTCGCTTGAAACCACACCGTTTCGATGTTTGAATTGCGTAAACACCAAATCCTCGGGTTGTGCCATCAGCATAGCAGAAAACCACATTGCAAGTATCGAAACCAAAATTTTCATTTTGCAAAGTTACGAAAAAAAATTGATTTGGGGAGAAAAAATTTGGTCATGTCAAAAATTATTTGTATCTTTGCACCAATAATACCTGCCATGCCTCTTTACAATGCACACTTTGGCAGGTTTTCGATTAAATTACTCTTATGAAATACACCAAACAACCGATTTCCATACAGGAACAAATTGAAAGATTAAGTAAAAGAGGTTTGATTTTTTCCGATGAAAAAAAAGCGTCGGACTATCTTTCAAACATCAGTTATTACAGACTTCGAGCATACACCTACCCATTTCAAGACAACGTAAATCCAGACCACCCATTTATTCAAAAAGTGAATTTCGACAATATCATCGAATTGTATTGTTTTGATAGACGATTGCGATTGTTGATTTTCAACGCCATTGAAAAAATCGAAATTGCACTCCGAACACAAATCATTTATCATTATTCGTTGGCGTATGGCGGTTTTTGGCACTTAAACCCGGGGCTGTACAACAACGCAGTTTACTTTGCCGACCATATTGCATCGTTACAAAAAGAAACCGATCGTAGCACCGAAACTTTTATCAAGCATTATCGTCAGAAATACAACGATCCGAAAGAACCACCCTCGTGGATGGCTCTTGAAGTTAGTAGTATTGGCTTACTTTCAAAGATATTTTCAAACTTAAAAAAAGAAAAATGCAAAGATGATATTACGGCACATTTCGGACTGAAAGATATTGATGTACTGACAAATTGGATGCATTGTTTTAGTGTGATTAGAAACATTTGCGCACATCACGGACGTATATGGAATCGCCGTTTGCCGAAAATCACAATACCTCGAAAAACATCGCACACATTCATAAACGATAAACAAATTTACAACAACAAAACGTACGCTTATCTCAGTTGTATGTTGTATGTGTTGAACATCATCAGTCCCCAACACAGTTTCAAAAACAATCTTTTAGAATTGATGAAAACCTGCCCGATGATGCAGGAAAAAGAGATGGGCTTTCCCACCAATTGGCAAACCGAGCCACTTTGGAAATAATCCTTTCGTAGAAAAAACGCAAAAATTTTGCCATCCAAAAATATTTTCGTATCTTTGCAAAACCATTTCACACCCTTCTGAAAAACCAATGAACAAAACCCAACAAAAACATCACCCAAAAACACAGCCAACAATCTGTGCCTTAGGCGTTTACCCCCCCCCCCATTGATAATCAATTAGTTACATTATTTTCAGGGATATATTTGCCGTTGTCGAAATGTTTTTCGATAGCGGCGTTTTTTGTAAATAACATAATGCGGTATTGTCCTGCCTATAGCGTACAAGAAAGAAGTGCCCGCATACAATGGAGAATTGAAAAACGTAATATCTTTTGCGTATATCATCTAAGAGTTAGGTGCAAGTGAGCGAGCACGCAGTTGTAAAACTGCGAATACTTGACAATCTAACTCTTAATCGGCAAGACACTCGCGAAGCCGTAAGAGCGGGAAAATAAAAAGTTGCACCCGGCACGTATTAGGGGAATAAAAATGAAAAAATTACTTGTAACATTAATTGCAATTTTAGGTTTTGGACTTAGTGCAAACGCAAATTTTAGTGTAACAAACGTTCAAACGTCAAATTATGCACAGAATGGACAGTTCAGTATAACTGTTACCGTTCGACCGACATTTACTCCTCCTGAGCGGGGATGGTACACCGTTGTGGTAGTTCCAACAAACCACCATTTGGCAGGTATTTTAGGTTCTCAAAGACAAGACGTTCAAATATACTTTGATGGAAGCGGTTGGACGCACTCGACCCATACAACCGTTGTATTCACTTGTCATACTAACAACAGACCACAATGTACTGTAAATGATTTCAAAGTTGATTCTTGGTTTAAGAGCCAATAGATCACTTCAAACACGGCAAAACTCACTCGCAAGTTTTGCTGTGTTTTCATTCGACGACGGCTCCGCTCGACATGACGGCAAAAAAAATAGTAAACAAAAAAAAACGAAATGCATTGCATTTCGTTTTTTTTTCCGTATCTTTGCAAAATAAATAATAAAATCTAAACGTATGAATTTACCTTTTGCTGAATCTTACAAAATCAAAATGGTGGAACCGATCCGCCGAAGTACGCGTGAAGAACGCGAAAAATGGATGAAAGATGCCAACTACAATTTATTCAAACTTAAATCCGATTATGTCTTTATTGATTTGCTTACCGACTCGGGAACGGGTGCTATGAGCGACAAACAATGGTCGGAGATGATGCTCGGCGACGAAAGTTATGCCGGTGCTCGTTCGTATTTCAACCTGAAAGAAACCATCAAAAACATTTTGGGTTTCGAGTATGTTTTGCCGACACATCAAGGTCGTGCTGCCGAAAATGTACTGTTTTCGGCACTGATCAAAGAGGGCGACATTATCCCCGGAAATTCGCATTTCGATACCACAAAAGGTCATATCGAATTTCGTAAAGCCATTGCTCTCGATGTTACGATTGACGAGGCAAAGGACACTCAATGCGAACTGCCGTTCAAAGGAAATCACGATCTGAAAAAATTGGCAGAAGTGATGGCAAAACATCGCGACAAAGTGCCGTTTATTTTGGTTACGGTAACCAACAATACCGCCGGCGGACAACCGGTGTCGATGGAGTGTCTCAAAGGCGTGCGTGCCATTGCCGACCAATACCAAAAACCGGTTGTGTTCGATTCCGCACGTTTTGCGGAAAACGCCTATTTTATTAAGACTCGCGAGAAAGGCTACGAAAATAAAACCATTCGAGAAATCGTGAAGGAAATGTTTTCGTACGCCGATACCATGACCATGAGTGCGAAAAAAGATGCTATTGTGAATATGGGCGGCTTCATTGCCACCAAACACCAGGATTTGTACGAAAAAGCGTGCATGTACAACATCATGTTTGAGGGCTATGTGACGTACGGCGGTATGTCGGGACGCGATATGAACGCTTTAGCTCAAGGCTTGCACGAAGGCACGGAGTTCGATTACTTGGAAACCCGCATCAAACAAGTGGAATATCTCGGTAAAAAATTAGACGAGTACGGCGTTCCATACCAACGTCCTGCGGGAGGTCATGCGATTTTTGTAGATGCTAAAAAAGTGTTGGAACATGTGCCTCGCGAGCAATTCCCTGCACAAACCTTGGGCGTGGAATTGTATTTGGAAGCAGGTGTGAGAGGTGTTGAAATCGGTGCGATTTTGGCAGACAGAGATCCGATTACCAAAGAAAATCGTTTTCCGGAATTGGAATTGTTGCGTTTGGCAATCCCACGCAGAACGTACACCAACAACCATATAGAGGTGATTGCTGCAGCGTTGAAAAACGTTTACGACCGCAGAAATTCAATTACCAAAGGTTTCAAAATCGTGAAAGAACAGCCGATTATGCGGCATTTCACGGTAGATTTGGAACGTGTGAACTAAAACTTCTAATACGCTTTCGCGAAAACTACACGTCCTTTTGAGGGTTTTCCGCTGAAAACACAGCTGCCCGCCTCCTCAACAAAGTCAAGCGGAATGGTGCGAACGGTCGCTTTAGTCGCGGTTTTGATAGCCTCTTCGGTTTCGGTGGTGCCGTCCCAATGTGCGAGAATAAATCCGCCTTTTTCGATTTGTTGCTGAAATTCGTCCCACGTGTCGACTTTGAATGTGTTTGTTTCTCTGAAATTCAGTGCTTTTTTGAACAGATTATCTTGAATCTCATCGAGCAATTTCGGGATAAAATTTTCCAACTCATCTAACCTGATAATTTGTTTTTCCAAAGTATCTCGCCGCACTACTTCCGCCGTGCCTTCCTCCATATCACGCGGACCAATCGCTACCCGAATCGGCACTCCCTTAAATTCATATTCGTTGAATTTCCAACCGGGTTTTTGCGTATCGCGATCATCGTATTTCACCGAAATCCCTTTATCGACAAGGGTTTTCTTTATTTGATTGACCTTTTCGGAAATAGCATCTAACTCATCTTGTTTTTTGTAAATCGGCACAAAAACCACCTGAATCGGAGCCAACTTCGGAGGCAAAACCAAACCGTTATCATCGGAATGTGTCATAATCAACGCCCCCATCAAACGCGTTGAAACGCCCCACGATGTAGCCCAAACGTATTCTTGAGTATTATTTTTACTCAAAAATTTCACATCAAACGCTTTTGCGAAATTTTGTCCTAAAAAGTGCGAAGTGCCCGCCTGCAAAGCCCGTCCGTCTTGCATCAATGCCTCAATACAATAGGTCTCCAATGCACCGGCAAACCGTTCGTTCGGAGATTTTGTACCCGTCAAAACCGGCAACGCCATAAATTCTTCTGCAAAAATTCGGTAAACGTTCAACATTTGTTCAGCTTCCGCAACGGCTTCTTGCTCGGTTTCGTGAGCGGTATGACCCTCTTGCCACAAAAATTCGGCAGTACGCAAAAACAATCGAGTTCGCATTTCCCAACGCACCACATTCGCCCACTGATTCACTAAAATCGGCAAATCTCGGTACGATTGTATCCAATTGCGATAGGTGTCCCAAATAATGGTTTCCGAAGTCGGTCGAACGATCAATTCCTCCTCCAATTTCGCGGTTTCGTCTACGACAATTTTGCCGTCTTGATCGTTTTTCAAACGGTAATGCGTAACAACGGCACACTCTTTGGCAAAGCCTTCCACGTGCGATGCCTCTTTGCTGAAAAACGATTTTGGAATGAAAAGCGGAAAATACGCATTGGAATGTCCGGTGTCCTTAAACATTTTATCGAGTGCATCACGCATTTTTTCCCAAATAGCGTAGCCGTAAGGCTTAATGACCATACAACCGCGAACAGCGGAATTTTCTGCTAAATCGGCTTTGATAACCAATTCGTTATACCATTCGGAATAATTTTCCTGTCGAGAAGTGAAATTTTTTGCCATAAATTTTCTAACTATTTTTTCACGTTTTTGATGATTGCCAAACTTTCTTCGCAACGTTTTGAAATTGCAGTCCAATTGCCGGTTTTGAGGTCTTCGGCAGGAAATAAATTACTGCCCATTCCCACACATAAAACGCCGGCTTTAATCCATGCCGAGAGGTTTTCTTCGGTAGGTTCCACACCGCCCGTAACCATGATATTCGACCATGGCATTGGAGCCATCATATTTTTCACAAACGAAGGACCTCCAACATTTCCTGCCGGAAAAACTTTGGTCAAATCGCAACCCATTTCTTGTGCAAAACCGATTTCGCTTACCGATCCGCATCCCGGCGAATACGGCACCAATCGGCGATTACAGACCTTTGCCACATCGGGATTAAACAACGGTCCCACGATAAAATTTGCACCCAACTGAATGTAGAGTGATGCCGTAGGAGCATCGACAATAGAGCCGATTCCGAGAATCATTTCGGGACAATTTTTCGCTGTCCATTTACATAATTCACCGAAAACTTCGTGTGCAAATTCCCCGCGATTAGTAAATTCGAACGCTCGAACACCACCATCGTAGCAGGCTTTTACAACGTTTTTTGCTGTTTCTAAATCACTGTGATAAAACACAGGAACCATGCCTGTTGCCCGCATGGTCGTCAGTACTTGAGTTTTTGAGAATCGTGCCATAAGTTTTAAGTTTGAAATGGTCTTGCAAAGATACAAAAAATTTACGAATTATCCATTACAAATTTGATGATTTTTTTGTAATTCGTCATTGAATTTTAACATTTCGAGAAAAAGCGTCTCAAAAAAAGGCTGTTTTTTGATGTTTTTTTGTTTTTTTTCGACTGAGCAAAATTGAAGTTATAGCAGGCGTTTCAGCGTTTATCAACGACTATAAATGTTAAAATTTTTTAAGTTTTAACACTTTTTAACTTAAATTTTTCGATTGTCGTTGATTTGATTTGTAACTTTGTATTTCGAATCGACTCGGTAACCGAAAAATAATCACTAATAAAAAAAACCAAAAAATTATGAAAAACACCGAACTCATTCCTCTGCAAATCGAGGACAAAATCATCGAAATTCGCAATCAAAACGTTATTTTAGATTTTGATGTAGCAAAACACTATGATGTTGAAACAAAGCGTATTAACGAAGCCGTAAAAAACAATCCGGATAAATTTCCGGATGGGTTTGTTTTTGAACTGTCTGATTCTGAGATAGTTTTTTCAAGGTCGAAAATTTCGACCTTGGACGAAGGTCGCGGTTCAAATATCAAGTATCCTCCAAAAGCCTTTACAGAGCAAGGTTTGTATATGTTAGCAACGATTCTCAAAAGCCCCAAAGCAACCCAAGCAACATTAGATATTGTTACAACTTTCGCTAAAATGCGGGAACTTTCTCGAAATATCGCCATGATGAGTGCTGCGGAAACAGACGTCATTGAGCCGGAAATCGTTGAAAAATCCGGCAGTTTGCTCAACGATATTCTTTTTTCGCATTTGCCAACCACATCGGAAGAAACATCGCTGGAATTCAATATCGGCGTGATGAAAGGAAAACGCACCATAAAAAGCGAATCGTTAACCATACAAAACGAACTCAACGCATTGAAAAAACGTATAGAGAACTTAGAAAATCCGCAAAAATAATTACCTCACAACGCGTCCGGAGCCGTCGCCCTTCATTAAGCCTTCGACTTCGGCAACGGTTACCATATTGAAATCCCCGTAAACCGTGTGTTTCAAGCAAGATGCCGCTACGGCGAAATCCAATGCTTTTTGGTCATCGGTCGGATACGAAATCAATCCGTAAAGCAAACCGCCCATAAACGAATCTCCGCCACCAACGCGGTCTACAATGTGTGTGATATCGTAACGTCGCGATTGAAACAATGTTTTTCCATCATACAAACAACCACCCCAAGTGTTGTGATTCGCATTGATAGAGCCACGAAGCGTAATAATCACTTTTTTCGCTCTCGGGAATTTTTTCATCATTTGTTCGCAAACGGATTTGAATTCATTGGCATCAACATCGCCGCCGGTGTGATGAGAATCAAAACCTTCGGGCTTAATTCCGAACACCAATTCAGCATCTTCTTCATTGCCGAGAATAATGTCGCAACCTTCCACAAGAGCAGGCATAACCTCACTTGCAGTCTTGCCGTATTTCCAAAGATTTTTGCGATAGTTGAGGTCGGTCGAAACCAAAACACCCATTTCGTTAGCCGTTTTGATTGCCTCCAAACACGCATCAGCCGCACCTTGCGAAAGAGCCGGCGTGATACCGGTCCAGTGAAAAAACTGTGCGTCTTTCAACACGTCTTTCCAATTAACCATACCCGGTTTGACATCTGCAATCGCAGAATTGGCACGGTCGTAAACGACTTTACTTGCACGTGCAACAGCACCGGTTTCGAGGAAATAAATTCCCACACGATCGCCTCCACGAAGGATATGCGATACGCCCACATTTTGTTTACGGAGCTCCATAATTGCACTTTCTGCAATTTCATTCTTGGGCAAACGCGTTACAAAATCCGTCGGAATACCGTAATTTGAAAGAGAAACAGCCACATTGGCTTCACCACCGCCAAATGTTGCGATGAATTGACGAGCCTGCGAAAAGCGTTCGTAGCTCGGAGTTGCAAGGCGAAGCATAATCTCGCCGAAAGTTACTACTTTTTTCATATTGATTGTTGTTTTGATTGTTGAACAAAGTCGAAAAATGAAAATTTTTCGCAAAGATACAAAAAGTTTTTATATTTTCGAAAAAAAATTTCAACTGTTTTTTTTATGCTTTCTCGCCAAAACGAATAAATAATCCGATAAGCGATTCAAATACGGAATGCTGTGATGTGCAACCGGCACCTCAACGGCAACTGCCAAACGTTCTGCACGGCGACACACCGTTCGAGCTACATGTGCAAATGCTGAAACGCTCGATCCGCAAGGCATTTCAAAGTTTTTGAGTTCCGGTAATGTAGCCGAAATTTGGTCGATTTCTTTTTCCAAATTTTTGATACTTTCTTTCGAAATGAGTTTCGATGAGGCATCAAATTTGTTCCAATCGGTTGCAAATGCAAGCCCAACTTGAAATAATTCTCCTTGAATTTTCGACAAAAATTGTTTGTCGTTTTCATCGGCACAATGTTCAATGACTACGCCGATTTGTGCGTTAAGTTCGTCAATCGTGCCATACACATCTAAACGGACATCGGCTTTGGAAACCTGCGTCCCGCCTACGATTGAGGTTGTTCCTGTATCTCCTTTTCGGGTGTAAATTTTCATTTTTGGGTCTGTTGTTTTTTATAATCTTTATACATATTTACAATCAATCCGTCTCCCAATCCGATTTTCGGAGCAATGATATAATCCGCATCTATGATCTCCATAATTCTCAGATAAATTTCCGATGCAGGAACGATGACGTCCGCTCGATCCGCCCGTAAATTGTAGGTTTTCATGCGTTCGGTAACACTTAATTTGGCGAGAGTTTCGTGCAGTTTTTTTAATTTCTTTAGCGAAATAGTTCGATTTTCTTTATCGCCGAAATCTTTCGTAATTTTGTTGATATTTCCACCCGAACCCACACATTCCATGTCTCCAAAATAGTCTTCAAATTGCATCAACCAATCGTGTAACCGTTGCCATTCCTGAGGATCCGTTTTTCCGCTCAACAGGCGTAAGGTTCCTAAACTGAATGATTGAGAGTTGATAAACTGACCATTTTTTTGTGCCGAAATTTCTGTACTTCCGCCACCAACATCTACAAACAAAGTCATCGGATATGCACTGTTCATGCTGATATTACCCACTTCGCGAATAATTTTCGCCTCCTCTTTTCCGTCAATAACTCGGATCAAAATACCCAATTCTTTTTCGATTCGCGTAATGATTTGAGCACCATTTGTCGCTTCCCGCATCGCCGAAGTAGCAACGGCTTGGTAGGCTACAACCTCGTTGATATCAATCAAAATTTTGAATGCCGTTAACGCTTTGAGTAGTTTTTGCTCACGTTCGAGAGCGATTTGTTCTCTCAAAAACACATCGCTGCCCAAACGAATCGGCACGCGTATAAACGCCGTCCGAACGGGCGGAAGGATACCTTTGTCGCTGTCAAAAATGTTGGCAAACAACAAGCGAACCGCATTAGAACCTATATCAATGGCTGCAAATGTCATCGTTTGATGTGTGACTCTGTTCGAATATTATCATACTTAATTTCATCGTTGTTTCGATAAGTAACGGTTACATAAAGTTGTCCTTTTTCATCGTATTTTTTCCAGATCCCGTTGAGTTGCCCCATCGTGTAATAACCCTCTTCCAAAATCTTACCATTGGCTTGATAATACACGTGTTTCCCGTTAGGAATGCCATCTACAAACGAGCCTTCAAACGTAATTTTTCCTTCTTGCAAACAGTGTGTTTTCCATTTTCCGTGACGTTCGCCGTTTCTGTAACGCCCCTCCGAACGCTCGATTCCGGTGTTTACAATCCAATTTCCGTGACGTTCGCCTTCAATATATTGACCTTCGGAAACCATCGTTTTTCCGTCTTCGGCATATTCTTTGAAATCCCCGTCTTGCAAGCCTTTTTCATAGTTTTGCACCATGTGAATTTGTCCGTTGGAATGATACCAAGTCCATTCGCCGTGATGTTCGCCGTTGTTGTTGAAATGTCCGACTTGTTCCAAGGTGCCGTTTTGAAAATAAAATTGCCATTTTCCGATGCGCCTGCCGTTTCTGTAGCGACCTTCGGCTTTAAGCGTTCCATCGGGATAAAATTCTTTCCAATTGTCTTGAAATCTGCCTCGATCGTCGACAATCCCTTGTGCAACGACTTTACCATCTGAGAAAACCACCCCTTTTACGGCTTTTCCGGTTTCATCAAATTCACGAGCGACACCTTCCAAAACGCCGTTTTTGTACGTTGCCGTGAGTTTCGGAATACCATTGGCATGATATTCCGTTTTGATTTCGATCTGAGCCAATTCTTGTGTATTTTGTTCCACTTCGCCAAGGGTAAACCTCTTAACATCGGTCAAATTTCCGAGCGAATCGTAGTATTTGAAATAGCCGTTTTTCTTATCGTTCAAAAATGTGCCTTCCATTTGCACCGTCAAATCCGGATAGAAAAATTTCCACGAACCTTGTTTCCAGCCGTTTCTATCTCGCCGATTGATGCGTTGCCGATTCACAATAAATCCCCTTCGATATTCTGTAATACCTGTAATATCGCCCTCTTCCGAGAAATCAAATTCAATGCCTTGCTCAACTCCGGCATCGAATGGTGTGCGTTGTTTGATGTTGTTGTTTTTGTAAAACGTTTCACGAATTCCCGAAATTAAATCATCGGTGTAAGGTGTGATGATGATTTCATTTATGGTGTAAGTTTTGCTGATTCCCTCGCGTTTTCCGGCTTTGTAGGAGATTTCGGATGTGAGTACTTCATCGGTATAAAATTTCCAAACCCCATCAAGGAGATAATTTTCTCGATTTCCTTCGCTAATCAGTTTTCCGTTTTCGCAAAACGTTTTCCAATAGCCGTCGGGCTTTCCCTTACGCAGATAGCCCTCGCTTGAAACCA
>WRKV01000080.1 GCA_009777915.1 Bacteroidales bacterium
GTTGCCAATTTCTCTAACTCGCGATACACAATCGATAACAAGTTTTCAGCCAATTCAGGATCGGTATCGAACATAATCAAAGTCGTAAAATTGCCTATCGGATAACGCTCAAGAGTGATTCGAACACCAACACCGTAAGTTCCGCCTTCTTTTTCACGAATTTCTTCCGTAAAAATCAAGTCTAAAATTTGATTAAGCATTTGGAATCGCAAAACATTTTCGGGTGTATAATCTGCATCTCCGGTGTAAGCTTTGACTATAGACGTTTTCACCGTTTGCATTTCACGATTGAAATGTGCTTGGCGTATTCCGATAAGCGGACGAACATTATTGTCTTTATGAGACTCTTTTCGATTCAAATTCGGCAACGAGGCGATGTATTGTTCCATCAACGGAATAAACGTTTCTTCTTCGATATTTCCAACGAAAGTGAACGTAAAATCGCTCATATCTTTGAAACGATCGTTGTACAATTCGATGGCTTTTTTGTAATCGATTTTTTCCATATCTTCGGGCTTGAAAACCCAAGGAATTGCACGAGGTTGATCGCCGTACAATCTGGTGTACAGCGTATCTTGAAACGCAACCATCGGATTGAGTGCCAAGTTTTGCAATAATGCTTGCTGCTGGGCGAACCAAGCATCAAACGCTTCTTGATCGAAACGCGGAGCGGTAGCGTACAAATAAATCAACTGCATGATGGTTTCCAAATCTCTCGGAGAGCCATTTCCTCTGATACTTTCATAGTCGTCGGAAACAGAAGCTCCTACGCTAACCTGTTTGCCGGCAAGGGCTTTGGCTAAATTCGTGCGACTGAAATTTCCAACGCCTCCAATGGTTGCAATGTCGTCCAACACTCTGAATGTCGCCACATCACTGTCGTTGAACAACGAATTTCCGCCGAGCGATGTTCCGACAAAACGAATTTCGTCGCTTTTGAAATCGGTTGGTTTAACCATCACTTTGATGCCGTTCGACAAGGTGAATTCTTTTGCTTCGAACAAATCTACATTTCTCGTGCTTGTAACTCTTCCGGGAGTAGGCATTTGGGTTATCAACGGCTCATCAAGAGCATCGTCTTCGTAAGGTTCTTGTGGGGTTTCCATCGCTGTGGTAAAAATACTCAACAATTCCTCACGAGTGGGATAAACAAGCCCTTCTTTTTCGGTTGCCAAACCAAAAATCGCAACATTTTCGTCTGAAACAAGTTGTTGAACTAACATATTGAGTTGTGGCAACAAATGCTCTGTCGGCAACATGGCTGAAATTTGCGAAATCATTTGGAATTCGTATTCAATTCCCGGAATCGGTTCATCATCTAAGAAATTGTTAGAATATTGGCGAGCAAACAGAACGTTTCTTGTGGTTTCACGTTCGTTGAATCGTCGTTCGAGATTGCTCAAATGTGCTGCTTTCGCACGTTCGAGTTCGCCGTATGTAAATCCGTGTTGATCCAAACGAGCCACTTCGTTCATCGCTGCTCTAAACGCTTCTGCCATGCCGCCTTCTCGGCTCACGGCGTACACAGAAAAGGCATTCATCGATTTAGAGATGCCCATCATATAACCGCCTACGGTCGACTGTGCGACGAGGAATGGTGCGTTGGCTTTTTGCGTAATTTCGGTCAAACGCGTGTTCAACATAGACGTAACGAGTCCTAAAAAATAGTCCGTTAGCAAACCTTGTTGCGACAATTTCATTTCTTTCGGAAGTGGATCGAATTTGAAACTAACCACAATTTGCGTGTTAGGCATTTCCGGATCTGTTCCGATAGCAATGAGTGGTTCTTCGTTAGGTTCAACCGGAATCACAACGATTGGCGAAGGCGTTGCAGGTGTTTCAATTTGACTGAAAAGTTCTTTAATTTTATTTTCTACATAATCCACATCAATATCACCAACAACAATGATAGCTTGGTGATCCGGACGATACCATTTTTCGTAATAATCCCGTAATTCTTGTGGTGTAAAATTATTAATGACATCAATCGTTCCAATCGGCAAACGTTGTCCGTAAAGGTTATTCGGAAACATTTCCGGCAGAATTTTTTCATAAATCCGCATCACAGCACCTTGTCCGGTACGCCATTCTTCACGAATGACACCACGCTCTTCTTCAATATCTTTATCGGTCAACGCCAAGCCATCTGCCCAATCCCAAAGGATCATGAGCACAGAGTCGATAACGCCTGTTCCGCGTGAAACCGGAACAGCGGAAACGTTGTAAACGGTTTCTTCAATGGACGTGTAAGCATTCAGATTATAACCGAATCTCACGCCAATACCTTCTAAAAATGTGAATAAGGTTTTGTCCGGAAAATGTCTCGTTCCGTTGAACGCCATGTGCTCTAAAAAGTGAGCCAATCCGCGTTGATTTTCTTCTTCTTGAATGGATCCGACGCGTTGTGAGATAAAAAACTCGGCTTGACCGCGTGGTTCTACATTGTGACGAATGTAATAGGTTAGTCCGTTCGGTAAAGTTCCTTTGCGAACTTTGGGATCAATGGGCAACGGACCCATTTGAGCCATCGCCGGAATTGTTAGTAGGGCTACTAACAAGGATAATAAGAATTTTTTCATGTTATTTTTTTTTGTTTGTTTATATTAGTCGCTCAAAAGCATAAAAATGTCACATAATGTTTTGCAAAGATACGAAAATTTTTTGAACCTTGCAAGGATTCAATGAAGTTAATTGAAAATTATGGGGATTGATTTTTTACTTAAAAGTCGTTTCCGAAAGACCTTTACCGGAAAGTTTTAAGGCATCAAAATAGGGTGGCACAGATTTTCCTGAAAGCTTGTCTACGTAGAGTTTGGCGAGATATTGACAAAGCATAAAGCCGTGTCCTCGCATGCCGACAAACAAGCCGAGTTCCGGGTCAACAATATATCTCGGTTCTACATAATAGCCCGACCAAACCGCCTGAAAGCCTACACTCGACAAGTCCGGAATCCAATCGCAAAAAATTTCCGACACGATTTCCAAAAATTCTTGATTCGAAATTTTCAAACTTTTATCGGTTTCTTTTGCATCAATGAGTGGCGATGCACAGCCAATGATTTGGCCTGTTTCAGCGATTTGCTGACCATAAACGGCAGAGAAATTTTTGTATGTTCTGCGATCGATAAGCATATCTAACGCCCGTCCGTTTGGCCCGATTAAAGGAAGTCTTCTGGTGATGAAAGCCTGATGTTTCACGGGATATAACCCGGTCGGATAACCTAATTTTTGTGCAAATTTATCGGCGTCTGCCCCTAAAGCATTGATAAAAATATCGGCATGATATTCTTCGTAATCCGCTTTATTTCTACGAATCAGCACACGATAACTCTTGCCGATTTGCTGTACATCGATCACTTCGCAATTCTCCAAAACCAAGCCTTGATGTTCCGTTCCGATTTTTCGCAACGTGTCGATTACCTTGCCCGGCGAGGCTTGCCAACAATTTTTGGTGATCAATGCCGCTTGATAGGTTTTCAAATTCGGATTAAAATATGAGGAAATTTTTTTCCGGAAATCTTTTGGAGCAATCATTTCCGCATCGGAGTAGGAACGCGACGAGTCAAGTAAATTGTAAGATGCTTCATCGTGAGCAAATCCGACGTAATTAATCGGTTCAAAATCGATGTTATGTTTGGTTTGAAGTTGTTTGAAAATTTCGAGATTATGTGCTGCAATGTCTGCCAATTCAGGCAATCCGAAAGCGGGACGTCCTCCTGCAATGTTTCGCCACGAGCCACCTCTTTCGTTGTTTGCCATAACAGGTTTCAATCCTGCTTCCGCAAAATATCGGAACAGCGAACTTCCTGCAATGCCACCACCGGCAATGAATACAGAAGTTTGGATTACTTTTGGTTTGATGGGTAATTGTATGTTTTCAGCAACATTTTTCGGATATAAATCTCCCATCGAAACTTGATTCGACATAGGTCCACGTGGTGTTGCATCGCCAATTAAGTCAATACCATGACTTCTCAAAGCCTGCTTCAATCGCGGAATACAGCGTTTTCCTCGACAAGGTCCCATGCCTACTCGCGTGTTGTGTTTGATCTCATCAACGGAAATAAAATTTCGATTTCCGATCATCTCTAAAATCGGAGACAGTTCCACATCATCGCAATGACAAATAAACGTTTTGGTGTCAATCGTATCGCTGAACGGCTTAAACTGCAAGGGTTTCGGATAATTCTCTTTCACAATAAATCCGCGAACATCGGTTAATTTTTCCCCTTGAACGGTCAGTGATTTTATGCGTGCAACGTTGGTTTTATTAGGTTTTTCGAGAATCTGTTCAATGATTCCTTCGCCCAATTTTTGACCTTGATTGTTTACCAAAAAAACTTCAGCACCTTCTGAAACCGCATATTCTATTGGTAAAAACAAGAGGTTACGTTTCAAATTAAAACCAAAAATCGCCAATCCCGGACATTGATATATGCAATCCATACAGCCGATACATTTGTCGAAATCAATTCTCGGAACCGCTGTAGTGCTTGATTTTGTAATGGCTCCGCATTTGCACGAAAACGCACAAGGATTGCAAGCAAACCCATACAAACAATCGAAAATCACAAAGCCTTTGTTTTGCATCCGTTCTGCAGTAGGCATTTGCGGAGATTCCAAAACGCGTGTCGGGTGTTGTTGCGAATCAATATATTCTTTCGAAATGGCTAAATACTCGTCATAATTGATGCGTTTATTCATCATTTGCAAAACGTCCAAAGCGGCTTGTTTTCCTCGCAATACAGCCGACGTGCCTTCCCCGATTCGAATAGCATCACCAACCCCGAAACAGTTTCGTCCAAACACATCAAAACCTTTGATAAGCAATGGATCATCGGACATCAAACCCGTGCAAATGTTGATCGCATCAATACCTTCAATTATTTTCTCTGTTCCCGCAATGGCTTGAAAATTCTCACATTCGGCAACAACCGCACCGATAATTCCCGTGTGGTTTTCATTCGGAATTGCTTTTAACAAAATATGTGATGTGAAAATCGGAATACCTAAGCGTCTCACACGATTGGCTTGCACCGGAAAACCACCTTCTTGGGTTTGTGCCTCGATAATCGCAACCACATTCGCACCCGCTTGCATCGCCTGATACGACGTGAGATAGCCGATATTTCCTGCCCCGACAGTCAAGATGTTTTTTCCCAACAAGGTGAATTCGTTGTTCATCATTTTTTGCACCACAGCCGCCGTGTAAACGCCCGGTAAATCGTCGTTTTCGAATGCCGGCATAAAAGGCACTGCACCCGTTGCCACCACCAAAAAATCGGCATCCACATAAAACACTTTTTGTGTTACCGTATCCTTTACCGCCAAACGTTTTCCTTCCAACAAATCCCAAACGGTGGAATTTAATAAAATCCCGTCAAGGCTTTCTCCGGCAAGGGTTTTAGCAATATCAAAACCACGCATACCGCCAAATTTTTTCTCTTTTTCGAAAAAGAAAAATTGATGAGTTTGCATCAAAAATTGTCCGCCGATTTTATCATTTGCATCAATAACCAAATTGTGAACGCCGTGTTTGTTCAACTCCTCACGAACCGCCAATCCTGCGGGTCCGGCACCAACAATGGCTACGGAAGTTTTGAAAATTTTGCTCGGTTCTTCGGGTTGTAAACGTGTTCCGGCAGGATAAAAATCCGCAGGAATTTCATAAATTTCTTTCACATGGTCAACTTTTGTGATACAAATTCTCCGAATTTCGCCATCGACAAGCATTTCACAAGCACCACATTTTCCGATGCCGCATTCCAAGCTGCGTTCACGATTTTGGATACTATGACTGTGCACGGGAAATCCCGCTTGATGAAGAGCTGCAGCAATTGAGAAACCTCGCTGTCCGGAGATTTTTTGACCATCAAATAAAAATTCCACAACATCGTTTTGAGGAATATCTAAAATGGGGTGTTGAGTTATTTTGAACATGAAATTTTTTTTGCAAAGATACGAAAAAAAAATCGAAATGCGATGCATTTCGATTTTTTTAATTTACTATTTACAAATTTACAATTTTTTTTGGCAATATCAGATATTTTTCGTACATTTGCAAAAACTAAACCAAATTACCATGAAAAAAATCCTAACCACCATCGGCATGATGTGCTTTTGCGTCATGCTGAATGCACAAACCCAAGACACCTTGACCATTCATTTGTGGCCCAATGGTGCACCTAACCCAAACGGACTGTCGGGTCCGGAAATCGATGAGGGCAGAGGCAGAATTAGTAATATCAGCGATCCTACGATAACGGTGTATCGCCCAAGAAATCCCAACGGCATGGCTATAATGGCTATTCCCGGCGGGGCGTTCGTACGTTTGGCGATGAACCATGAAGGACACGATATGTCGGCATGGCTCAACACCATGGGTATTACGCTCGTTGTGTTGAAACACAGAATGCCTAACGGACATCCGGATGTGCCGTTGTCGGATGCCGAACAAGCCATGCGTATCATCAGAGAGAATGCCCAAGAATGGGGATTGGACGCTAAAAAAATCGGCGTTATGGGTGCTTCTGCCGGAGGACATTTGGCAGCAACATTGTCTACGATATATTCCGAACCTCTCACGCGTCCGGATTTTCAAATTATCTTGTATCCGGCTATCAACATGATGAACGGTTCGAGAGCTTATTTCGGAGAAAATCCGTCTGAAGAATTGAAACGAAAATACTCGCCTAATTTCAATGTAACTGAGCATACACCGCCTGCGTTTATCACGGTTGCGTCCGATGATAGACTCCTTCCAAACAGCATTCTTTATTATCAGGCATTGCATGAAAAAAGGGTTTCTGTGGGAATGTTTATCTATCCTTCGGGAGGACACGGTTGGGGATTTATGGATAGTTTCCCTTTCAAACGTGAGTGGACAGGCGAATTGGAAACATGGTTGAGAACGCTATAATTTAATAACCATACAAATCAAATCATCATGAAAACAAAACAATTTTTCAGTGCAATTCTCGCCCTGTTGCTAACCGTTAGTGTATACGGACAAAATTTCCGTATCACGTTTAATACCGATGGTGGTAGTTCTGTTGCCTCGCAAACGGTGAAAGCCGGCGATCCGATCCAAGTTCCGGCACGTCCGACCAAAGCCGGCGTCGTGTTTGTAGGTTGGTACAAAGATCAAACGAAAACCGTTCATATCTGGGATTTTTTGAATGATAAAGTTACAGAACCGACAACACTTTATGCAAAATTTATCAAAGTCGATGAAAAAAATCGGTTGTTAAATGCTTATGCCTCGCCGGAGGAATTGAAAAATCCATACGTTGCAGCGACTTTGCAAACGTTGGGCGTATTGTCGGCAGACCAACGTACGTTGACTTTGCCCGAAGGTACGACCGTGTATATTGCCCCCGGCGTGTATTGGACGGATTTGACCTACCAAAAAGGTTTTCCGTTTGACAACAGCGGGTTTGTGATTGATCGTCCGAATATCGGTCTCAGTCTTTTGGGTGCCAATATCTCGTTTGTCGGACTTACCGAAAATCCCAGAGATGTGCATATTTGCGGCAATCGTGGTGAAGGTGGTGCACGAGGTTTGGGTGCAAACGGAAGTTGGTATTCGCTTGCGATTTCAACAGGTTTTCACGCAAGACATATCACCATAGCGAATTATGCACAAGAGGATTTGGTGTTTGCTCGCGATCCGTCACAAAATATGCCCAAACGTATCAATTCCAAAAATCATGCGGAAGTTTTGCGGAGAGTTGATGGTCAAAATATCGATAGAATACATTTCGAAAACGTCCGATTTGTAGGGCTTCTGAATATGATGATCGGTCTTGCACCTCAACGTGCCTATTTCAAAGATTGCTTTATTCAATGTACGGATGATGCTATCATGGACGGTATGATTAATGTGTGGGAAAACTGTACGTTTCATTTGTTGGGTAATCATCCGTCGGCGGGAGGTAGCGGTTCGGGCGGTATCAATGTTTTGCTTGGCTGTAAAGTCATCGGTATGCCGCAAATGACGCATACTACGCTTTCTTTTTCCAAAGTGTCGCGAGGTTCGGGGGCTACAGCCTCGTCGATTTATGCGATTGTCAATACGGAATTTCTTGGACGAATCCAATCTGTTGAGTGGGAAAATTCCGTGAGAGAGGATGTTCGCCATTTGGTTTACAACAATACGATCGGTGAAAACAAACGACCACTCGTGATTAGCCCGTCTCAACCGCAAACGTCCGTTACGCTTACCAAAAACAGCACATTAAACGCATTTCAAGTTAACGATGAATACAATGTTTACAACTTGTTGAAAGGCACAGACGGTTGGAATCCCACCAATCAAGACTTGTCAAAATGGGCACCTTATATGGATCTTCCGTTTCGCTTTTTGCTTGGTGTTGCAACCAAAGAAATTTCTCCTGCCGATGCCAATACCGGTTTGTTTTCAAGTGCAAGTCCGGGGCGACCATTGTTGCATTCCGATCAAACCGGAGAACATAATACCGTGATACTAACACCTGCTCCGACTCCTGCAACCTCTGTGGATATAGGTCAAACCGTTTGGACGTATGACAGAGATTTATTGAATGGCGATATCCATCCGACAACAGGCGTTATTACGCTCACGGCAAAACCCAATAACACAGGTGTTATCACCCAAACCGTTGTCAATGCGACCATTCCGGGAGGTTTAACCGCCGGAGCAACGATAGATATTCGTCCGGTGCCTGTTGTTGCACCTATACTTACAGCACCTTCGATGGCTATCAGCGAAAATTTTGCAACACTTAGTTATACCCTTGACAAACCGGAATACCGAGATGTTTCGACCATCGAGTGGTATCGCGAAACAAGTGCGACAAGTACAAACGGCATTCATATCGGCACCATGAAAAACGATGATGATGCTTTGTTTATAGACGATCCGTTTACCAAATATCCTTTCAATAAATATGATGTCGGATATTTTTTACGTGCGGTGATTACTCCAAAATATGAGTTCAGTCCAAAAGCATCGCCCGTTACGGTTCGCACGCCACGAGCCATTACGGCTACAGATGTAACGGAAACCTCCTTGTTTACCGACTTCCGAAATTTGCATATCGCAACCGAAAGTCATTTGACCACAACAGGCAGATGGTTTTTTGATCGGACGATAGACTCTATCACGCAAGATCCTTGGGATTGGGGCATCGGATCCAACGGAACAGATCGCATTTGGGGATTGATGAATAATCACGATAGAATCGGCGGTACTCGCTTGGTATTTGGGCAATCCGGACAGTTCGGAGATATGTCGTTAGTACTGAATTTTTCCGCAAGTAAGGTCGAAGGTCAAGGTTTTGGCGGTAATGGTTGTTTGTTGGATATTTACATCAAATATGATCCGATTACTCGCACGGGATACGGCTTGCGTGTGGAACGTACGCCGGCAAGTTCCAATGCTACGACATGGTCTTTATATCAATTTGATGAAACCACTCAAACGCCTTTAACAACCGGCATTTTGAGTGCAGTATTTTTGGCACAAAATACGCTTACGCTTTCGGCAACAGGAAATACTTTGCGTGTGATTGCTTCGACAAAATCCGAAAAAACACCGTTACACATCGAACAGGATTTACCCAACACGGTAGATATTTCGTGGACGGATCCGTCCGGAAATTTGGCACGAAACCTGTTTGGCGGTTTCGGTTTCCGAATTGTCAACTCCAGCAGAGCCTCTTACGTCTATGGAGCTGCCACCAACAACTGTGTGATGTTGCACAATGTACGAGTGAATGCTAATACACGATTTATAGATTAAAAATCAACCTCAAAAACCCCAATAATCATGTCTCAAACGAAACCCCTATTTAGTTTTCTTTTGGCAACAATTCTTGGTGTAAGCACGATTGCTCAAACCAATTCCGGCTTGCTGTTTTACCTTTCAGGTAACAGTTTGGAAGCCGATGTTTCGGCGGGTAAAGCACATCCTAATTATGTGCGAAATGTCAGTATTATCCCCGACGGTGCTCACGGCAATGCTTTTCGGTGTGCTGAAGGTCAATTGTTGAGTTATTGGGCTCATAGCAACATGTACGCTCAACGCGGAACCCTCTCATTTTACTGGCGTGCGGGTATTGACCCCTTTACCGAAACAGAGTTTCCGATTTTCCGAGTCGGTTATTCCGATCATTCGAGTTGGGATATGGTTTGGTTGCGGATCGACTACAATGGTGCGGGTTTTGACGCTTTTGTTACAGATGCGAATTTGGCTCGAATTCGTGTTTCTCACACGATGGAACTTCCCGATGCTATGAATTGGACGCATTTTGCGTTGACTTGGGACGAAACTCAAGGCATTCGTTTTTATGTCAACGGCAAATTGGTCGGACGTCGTGATACGGTCATAGTTTTGGACGCATCTTTGGATCAATTCGGAGCTCATTCTCGCATCATCAGTCCGTATCAAGTGCAGTCTGCTTACAATTTTCGCAGAGGTGGCGATATTGATGAGATTCGGGTTTATGACCGTGCTTTGGACGATGCCGAAATACTGCGAGTTTCCCAAGGTGAAGACTATCGCCCTGCTCCATTTTCACGCTCAATGTCGGACAAACGTTGGAAAGACGAATGGTTTTATCGCTACGGTTGGGCG
>WRKV01000081.1 GCA_009777915.1 Bacteroidales bacterium
CGAACGAACTGTTTGTTCAAGCAGAGCAACCGATTCAGACCATTCAGATTCTCAACCTCAGCGGACAAATTGCGATGCAACAATTCGGAGACAAAACTTCGATTGATGTAGGCATTTTGCCACGTGGTACTTACATTGTACGCATTGTGTTTGCCGATGGATCAGTGTTTGTGTCGAGGATTGTGAAGTAACACCGTCGCCGTCGCTAACAAAAAAAAAACGAAATATCTTTGATATTTCGTTTTTTTTTTGTACCTTTGTATCGAGAAAATCTTAACACGCAATCTGTGGATAGGAAAAGCAGATTAGACATTAGTCATTAACCAATTTTAATCGTGAAAATCCAATGTTAAAAAAAACCATATTCTGTATATTTGTCGTCTTTTGTTTCTTTGGGGGCTTGTATTCTTGCGACCCCAAATCTGAAGCCCGTCTGCAAATTTGGCTCGACCACATAACGGTTCCGGGCGAAGAAAATGTACAATTTCTAACTATCGAAACCGATCCCGATCGCGAGTGGACGGTAACCGTAGATCCGAGCAACGACTGGTGTTTTGTAGAACCGTCGAGCGGAATGGGTAACGAAATGGCGATAATTACCTGTCTCGAAAACGATAGCGAATACAACCGCACAGCGACCATCACCACAACACTAAAAAACAGCAACGGCACTAAGGCATCCGTTTATCTCACGCAATCGCCTCTTGCAACGCTTGATGTTAGCGGTGCTATATTCACCGGAAGTGCAGCATCTACATTGACGTTCGATGTCAAAACTCAGGCTTATTGGTCGGCAGTCATCACAGCCGGCGAGGACTTTTGCTGGGTTACGTCGCCATCGACCGGCGAGGGAGACGGAAGTTTCAACGTAGCCTTCGAGGCTTACAACGGTACAAGTTCGAGAAATGCCAACCTGCGAATAACCGGTGTCAGACAAGAAATCAATCTCACGCTGACACAAGGATTTTCGGCAACGCGTCCGCCGCAAGATATTCCTCAGCGAATCGAACTTCCCGAAGTGAAAAACACACGTTGGTTTGTTCAACACAAATACTACGCAATGGAATACGACACCGCACAACGCCACACGGTTTGGGTGGCTTACGTGTTCAACGATGCATACAACCAAAAAAACGTGAGCCGAACCAACAAATGGGCGTTCGACGTCATCATTCCGCCACAGTTTCAATCCCTCAACAGCACATCGCAAACCTTTGCCGCATGGGGCTACGACCGTGGACATTTGGTTGCTTCCGACGACCGCGTGTTTTCTGATTCTGCCAACTGGGAAACGTTTTATTACACCAATATGAGCCCGCAAACCGGCACGGCTTACGGACTCAATCAAGGTGTGTGGGCTACGCTCGAAGCCCTTGTCAGGAAATGGGCACAAGCAGCGGATTGCGACACGCTCTACGTTGTAACCGGCGGTGCTATCAATCCGGGTGTGGAAGTGATCGGCACCATCCCCGAACGAAACAATGTTACGATTCCGAAATACTACTACAAAGCACTCGTCAAGCGAAAAGGCGACGATTTCACCGGCATCGCTTGGTGGTTGGAAAACAAAATATATCCAACACGAGCCATAACGACTTACGAAAACGCCATGACCATCCGCGAATTGGAACAAAAAACCGGTATCAACTTTTTTCCAAATCTGAAATACGTCTTTCCGGGAAATCCGAATTTGGAGGAAGAAGTGGAGACCGTCATGAATACGTCTCGTTGGCCGCTTTAATTAAACAAATAAACAAACAAACAAATAAATAAACAACCATGAAAACAATCCTAAAACTCATGACTATGTTTGCACTGATTGCACTAACAGCCCTCAGTTGCAAAAAAACGCCGACTTATCAAGAACCGGCATTATCGGTTTCGCGAGAAGGTGTAGCACCCTCCAATGAAATCGTTTTTGAAAATCTCTCTAACGAAGGTGCAACCGTTTCGTTTAACGTAATCAGTAATCGAGAATGGTCGATTTCAATGACGAGCTCTTCCGAAGGTTGGTACCACCCTATACCTGTTGCTACAGCGGGTAGAATAGACGGTGCCAACAACCAAACCATCACCGTTAACGTGGACCAAAATTCCGGTGCAGGCAGAACGGTAACATTTACCGTTAAGGCAGCCTACCTGACGGCAACGGTTAGAATTTCCCAACTCAGTGCATCAGGCACTATCGAAGGAGACGGCTCGAAAGACAATCCTTACACCGTGGCACAAGCCATTTCGTTTACGGATGCAACACCGCAAGTGAATGACAAATGGGTAAGCGGCTATATTGTTGGTGGCATACTGATAGACGAGAGCATTACCAATCTCGTTACTAATCCTGAAGGGTATGTTTTTGACAGTATCGGTATTCGCTCTACGGCTGTGATGATTGCAGATGATCCGGAAGAAAAAGATCCTGCCAAAGTGTTGTTGGTTAGATTAAACAATGCGGAAGGAGCGGTTGCTTCGACTGCTCGTCCGGCATTAAATATGGTTGACAACTGCAACAACTATAAAACCGTTATAAAAGTTGAAGGCGACATTTTTAGATATTTTGGAGTTCCGGGGATTCAACGTTTGACGGATTTCGAAGGTGGAAATAAAGGTTGTGGAGATGGTCCCGGACCTATTGTAGATCCCGATCCTGTAGCCTCATTGATAGAGGATTTTGAATCGTTTACTTCCGGACCCGGTACGGCTTATATGAATACGCAATCCAACAGCAAAGGCTGGAGAGGCGTAAGCGTACAAGGTACATTGGAAGCCAATGTGCGAGTGGAGAATAGCAACAACTATGTGCAATTTTCGGCACACCGCAACACCGGCGTAACAGATGGAGCAACACAAGAATTTTGGCTGATCTCACCACGTTTGGATTTAGATGCAGCAACTGATAAAACACTGAGCTTTGACCTCGCAGCAATCTGGTACAACGCCAACACAACGTTCGAAGTGTATATCTTAGATAGCGAAAATCCGGCTACAGCCAACAAAGTTAAATTGACATTCCAAGAACCCGTTAATCCGCCTACAAGTGGCACTCCTTTGGTGTATACACCATCGGGCAACGTTGATTTGTCGGGACATACCGGTGTTAAACGTATCGGTTTTTACTACAAAGGCACCAGCGGAAGTGGCAACTCGACAACTTACCAGTTAGACAATTTCAACTTCGGCGGTGGAGCTGTTGCAACACTTACCGTTAATCCGGCTTCGCTTTCGTTTGAGCCCGAAGGAGGTGCAAAATCGTTTATGGTAAGCAGCAACCAAAGCTGGACAGCCACCTCGTCTGATGAAACCAATTTTGCAGTAACTATTGATGGAAACGAAGTAACGGTTACTGCCACAGAAAATGAAGGCTCATCGCGTACTGCCGAAATTACCGTAAAAACAACCGACAACAGCATCACAAGAATTGTAAGCGTATCTCAAGCATCGCCCAATGTATTGGCAGCATGGGATTTTGCATCTGCGACAGATTTAACAGCCGCCTCAGGTGCGGTGATCAGCAAAACAGCGAGTGGTGGTATAAGTTACACCGAAAGCAGCCGCACCATATATTGCAGCGGTTGGGACGGAACAGCAGGGAAACATTGGTTGCTGACCATTCCGGTATCCAAAGATGTGTCGGGAACAATTGTAGTAGATTTCATTGGGTTTGGAACAAATACAGGTCCTAGAAACTGGAAGATACAATCTTCATCAGATAATACCAATTGGACAGATGGCGACAGCTATACGTTGGCAAATGTCGCTTATAGTCATGCCGACGCTCAAAAATCGGTAAGCGTAACCTTGCCGGCTACCATACCTGCCGGTGGCACGTTGTATATCCGTTTGGCAACAACAGATTTGGTTTCTATTGCCGGCAATACGGTTGCAAGCGGCGGTAATAGCCGTTTAGCAACGGTTGTCGTAAGTTATTAAACCGTAAACTTTGTAATTCTCTCTCGTTGAGCGGAGATATATCTCCGCTCAACGATTTAAAAAACTTAAATGCTCAAAATCCGACAACATAGCATAATTGCCTTCATCTTTTGCACGATGATTGTTTCGTCGTGCAAAGAACGGGAAAACGATGTAGCAACGTTGAATATCGCACTCGGTCAAACTACGGTTTCTGCCGGTGCGAGTAGGCAAACGATGACCATCGAAACCAATTCCAAGCAGACGTGGACAGCCACAGTGGAATCGAACGGGAGTTGGTGTGTAGTTACGCCGTCGAGCGGAACAGGCAGTGCTTTTGTGTCGGTCAATGTTGCGGAAAACACACCCGATATCACGCGAACGGCAACGATTACGATTACAATCGACAAGACTTCCCAATCTGTCAACCTCACGCAACGCGGTGTTCCGAATGGCATTGAAATTCCGGAAATCAAAAATCGACGTTGGTGTATTCAGCACCAATACTATGCTTTGGAGTTTGATACCGCACAACGGCACTCGATTTGGGTGGCTTATGTGTTCAACAATCATTACAATCTTAACAACGTTACGCGTCCCAATCCGGATCCTTGGATCTACGATCCGCAGATTCCGAGAGAGTTTCAATGGGCTTATCCTCACAATCCGGATGCACCCGGAGCAGGCAATTTTCCGACCCTTCCGGGTTATGATCGCGGACATTTGATAGCCTCTGCCGACCGCTTGTTCAACTCTGCAGCAAATTTGGAAACATTTCATATTTCCAATGCAAGTCCGCAAGTGGGACGGTATTTCAATCAGCATATTTGGGAAAGTCTCGAAAGTTTGGTCAGAAGATGGGCACGTGCCTCCGATTGCGATACGCTCTATGTGGTAACCGGCGGTGCTATCAACCCCGGCGTTGAAACACTGGGAAGGATTGGCTCTCGCAACAATGTAACTATCCCAAAATACTATTACAAAGCACTTGTGAAACGCAAAGGCAATGATTTTACAGGTATTGCGTGGTGGTTTGAAAACAAACAACACAGCAGTACAACTGTAACAAACTACTCCTACGCAATGACCATTCGCGAATTGGAACAAAAAACCGGTATCAACTTTTTCCCAAATTTGAAATATGCCCTTCCGGGAAATCCGAACTTGGAGGAAGACGTAGAAACAACGATGAACACAGCTCGATGGCCACTTTAAATCATAAATCATAACTCATAAATCATAAATAATTAAACATGAAACACCCTCTAATAACCCTGCTACTCCTACTCATCGTAGCCGTAGCGAATGCACAAACCTACAGCATGATGTTTTACAACGTCGAGAATTTGTATGATACGGAAAAAGATCCGGTCAATTTCGATGAGGAGTTTACGCCTCAAGGTGCCTACAAATGGGACGACAAAAAGTATTGGGTCAAAATTGACCGTCTGACGGAAGTTTTTCAAAAAATCGGGGAAACCACAGGCGGTTTTCCGATTTTGATTGGCTTGTGTGAGGTCGAAAATCGTTCGGTATTGCAAGATTTGACCAATTCGCCGCGTGTAGCTACTGCAAAATACCAGATTGTGCACTACGATTCGCCCGATGCACGTGGCGTGGATGTGGCGTTTTTGTATCGCAACGATGTGATAGAATATGTGTCGAGCAAACCGCTCCGCGTTACGAATCCGGACGATGAAAGATGGCGAACGCGCGACATTTTATGGTTTACCGGAAAAATTGATGGCGAAACGTTTCATTTTTTTGCCAACCATTGGCCCTCTCGGCGTGGTGGCGAACGGGCTTCTGCACCGCGTCGCGAATTGGCAGCATCCGTATTGCGTCATGTGATCGATTCGCTGCAAAACGTTGATGCAAGTGCAAAATTCGTCGTAATGGGCGACTTCAACGATGATCCGAACAACAGAAGCGTGGAAAGAGTGCTGCGTGCCAAAGGCACCACCCGAAATATGCAAACCGGCGATTTGTTCAACCCCATGCACGCTATGTGGAGAGCCGGACTCGGCACATTGGCTTACAACGATGGCTGGAATTTGTTCGATATGATTTTGGTTTGCCAAAATCTTATCAACGGCGATAAAGATCGCTTCCAACTGCATAGCCCACCAAGAAGTAAATATCAAGCCTTTATCTTCAACAAACCCTTTCTGATGCAACAAGAAGGACGTTACAAAGGCTATCCTTGGCGTATGTACGTGGGAAGCACGTATCATGGCGGATATTCAGACCATTTTCCGGTGTATATCTACGTGTCTAAATAATGATGATTTATGAATTATGAATGATGATTTGCTTCGCCCGGTCGCACTCATAACCCCATAAATCATAAATCATAACCCATAAATCATAAATCATAACCCATAAATCATAAATCATAACCCATAAATCATAAATCATAACCCATAAATCATAAACAAATAAACATGAAACACACCCTAATAACCCTACTACTCCTACTCACCGCGAGTCTTTCGCTGTTTGCACAAAGCGAGCAATTGGGCGGAACCGCCATTGACCGAGTGAACAACAAGTCTTTACAAGGTGCAAACGTTCAGGTGAGCAATAACATTGACCGGTTTTCCACAACAACAAACGAATTCGGCCAGTTTTCTTTTTCAAATCTGTATGCCGGCGTTTGGCAATTGGTGATTTTTGCCGATGGTTTTGGAAACTACGAAACACCAATCACTGTGCAAAGCGGCTCTACACTGAACTTGGGAACCATTTTCATGTATCCCGCCATGGTAAGCAACATTCAAGCCTTGTCGGACATGAGCTCGCTCGAAAGCGAAACGTCTGACTACGTGCAAAGCGGACCCGCCTTGCTGAGTGCATCACAAGACGTGTTTACCAATCTTGCCAACTTCAAATTCAGCGAAATGCGTTTCAAAGCAAGAGGCTACGACTGGAATCTCGGAAAAACCTATCTGAATGGCTTATTGATGAATGATGTAAACACCGGTAATTCGCCGTTTTCGCTTTGGGGCGGTTTGAACGATGCCATGCGAAACCAAGAAAGTACCAGCGGTATGGAGCCTACAACATTTGCTGTCGGAAACATTTCCGGAATGACCAATGTAATCACTCGTGCATCTCAAATTCGAAAAGGCTACAGCATCAATTATGCAAGTTCGGGAAGTACTTACGCACACCGTTTGGGTGTAACATGGTCGAACGAAATCGCCAACGATTGGTTTTTGGCATACGCCGTTTCCTTTCGCTACAGCAATCCCGACAACCCGTTGAATTGGACAACCGGCACGTTTTACCAAGGCGTTTCCTACTTTTTGGGAGTGGAAAAAAAGTTTGACCTTCGACAAAGTTTGGCACTAACCGTTTTGGGTGCACCCATCAAACGCGGTGTGAGTGCGGCATCTACGCAAGAAGTTTACGATATGTTGGAAGACCCTTACTACAATCCGAATTGGGGCTATCAAAACGGAAAAATCCGCAACGCCCGAATGCGTAATTCGCACGAACCGGTTGTGATGTTGGATTATTCCAACCGAATCAACAACCGTTTCAAACTATCCGCAGCAGCAAGTTATCGTTTTGGTAACAACGGCTACACTGCCCTCGATTGGTACGATGCACCGGATCCGCGTCCGGATTATTACCGCTATTTGCCGAGCTATTTTACCGCTAACGACGGTAAACGGGAGGAAATTCTGAGAGGCTGGATGACCAATGAAAATATCCGCCATATCAATTGGGACGAGCTCTATAATGTGAATTACAACAACGATGTCGAGTTAAATGGTGTAACCATTAACGGAAATAAAGGTCAAAGTATTCCCGGCTTGCGTTCGAAATATGTGATTGAAAACCGTCGTGCCGACCAACACGATATCAACACCGGAATTACGGTTAATGTCTTGGTCAACGATTTTCTGAAAGTGAACGGTGGTCTGGCTTATCGTTGGAATCGTACCGAATATTTCAAAGAAATGTACGACTTGATGGGTGGCGATTTTTGGTTAGATGTTGACCAATTTGCCGAACGGGATTTTCCAAATTCCGAAGCCATTCAAAACGACATGAACAATCCAAACCGGATCATCAAAGAGGGCGACAAATACGGCTACAACTACTATGCTTTCACGCAAACAGAAAAAGTTTGGGCGGTTGCACATTTCAACATCGGTAAATTAGATGCTTATGCGGGTGGAGACATTGGTTTCACGTCATTTTATCGAGATGGTTTATATCAAAAAGGACTTTTCCCCGATAATTCTTACGGAAAATCGGAAACCCTGTCGTTTTTGAGTTATTCCGGTCAGTTGGGCGGAAATTATCAGATAACCGGCAATCATATTTTGAGTGCCAATATGAATTATGTTCAACGTGCACCCTATTTTCAGGATGCGTTTATCTCGCCACGTACACGAAACTCGACGGTCGAAAATCTGGAACCGGAAAAGATTTTTGCTGCCGATTTGAGTTACAGTTTGCGAATGTCTTCGATGAAGTTTCGGTTGAGCGGATTTTTTACACAAATCATGGATCGCAGTCGCGTGATGATGTTTTACGATGATTTCTATCGGGCGATGAGTAATTTTGCGATGAGTGGAATCGACCAACGCCATCTTGGTGTGGAATTTGGTGCTGATGTATATGTTTGGAACGGCTTTTCAGTGAAAGGTGCAGTGGCTTACGGCGATTATATCTACACATCTAACCCATTGCTCACACAAACCGTAGACAACAGCAACGATGTTTTGAGCAATCAACTTGTGCGTTGGGACGGCAGCTACGTATCCGGAACACCGCAATTGGCAACGAATCTCGGCATCGAATATCGGGCACCGAGCAGCTGGTGGGCAGGTGTTGATTTGAATTATTACAATTATACCTATATTGATATGAACCCACTTCGCCGTACAACAGAGGTGCGTAATGCAGCTTTAGATCCTGAGCAAATGATGCATCAAGAAATGTTCTCACCCGGCTTTGTGCTCAATGCCAATATCGGTCAATGGCGAACCATCAACCGCAAATACAACGTTGGCATCATGCTAACCATCAACAATATCTTGAACAATCAAAAACTGCAAAGCGGTGGCTATGAACAATCGCGCCTGTCAAGAGAAATAGACGATGATGGCAGACGAGTGGATCAATACACACCTTTCCCATCTAAGTATTTTTATATGAATGGAACGTCTTATTTTTTGAATGTTTTCCTTCGATTCTAACTAACCTTTTATACTAATGAAACCTATGAAACCTATGAAAACTATATCAAAACTCTGTCTGTTCGCCATTGCAATGCTTGCATTCCCGGCGTGCAACGATAAATTCGACAATCCCAACAGGTATCAACCCTTTGATCCGACAGGGAAAACCATCATCACTATTGCAGACTTAAAGAAAAGCCTGTGGACTCGGGACAATTTTCTGACAAACGTTTGGGTTACCACCGCCATCAGGGAAGGCGAATACGTAACAGCCTATGAAGAAATTGCTCACGCAAGTATCATTTTGCAAGATGTTTATATCCAAGGACGAGTGATTTCGGACGACCGAGAAGGCAATTTTTACAGAAGTTTGTGTATTCAAGATGAAACGACCGGAATTACTGTAAAATTAGGCAGAAACGGCTTGTACAATTTTTACGAGCTTGGACAAACCGTTTATGTCAAATGCCAAAATTTGGTGCTTGGATTTTATCGAGGTATGTACGAATTAGGTGCTTATCCGGATGAAGAAACCTACTATGCAACCTCGTATATTGATGTGCCAACGCTTTTTTCGGAACACGTTTTTGCAGGCGATCCGAACGATCTGCAACCAATCCAACCAAGAGAAATCAGCATGAGCCAAATGGCAAGAAATATCACGTATGATATCTATGGCAATGCGGAAATCCATTTTGACAGTTTGCGATACGATATGTTGTTGGGAACATTGGTCAAAGTCGTAGACTTAAAACACGACTCTACCGATCGTTTTCTCGGCAATCTGTATCCTATTTATAAAGATATTGTCGGTAGTAGAGCCCGTCGAACGGGTATGGAAATTAAACCGGAATTGCAACCCAAAGATGTTATCCTAACTTGGGCTTTGTCAGCCGTAGATGCTCAAAACCTCGGTAGTCAGAAAGCCATCGAAGCCGATACTTCTAAGGTCGTTTTCCTAAGAGGTAATATCCCCAATCAAGAAGTCGTTACACACGCATTGGACGTAAAGGGAAATAGTGTTCTGCTGTTCATCCCTTCTACAATGGCTTTATCGGTCAGTCATTATTACAGTCAGATGGGTTATCGCACGCCTCTTGTCGTTAGAACGAGCGGTTATGCACGCTTTGCAGGACAATTGGTACCCAAAGACGGCAACCGCGATTTTGTTGGAATTATCGGCATTTACTCCGACAGACGACTGCGGGCAGGCAACATGGTGCGTTATCCCGATTTTCAACTGTTATTACGTGACTTGAACGATGTAATTATTCCATAATGTAATTATTCATCAAGAATCCGACCCTGATCCTGAAGAATAAAAGTAAGAATTAAGAATAAACCACATAAAAAACTTATCAAAACTATACTATCATGCAATACAAAAAAACACATCACCATTTTGCCCTCAAGCAACCAAAAAAACCTTATAAACACA
>WRKV01000082.1 GCA_009777915.1 Bacteroidales bacterium
CGAACACCGCACTCGGTAACGATTACCAACACCGGAAATCAGCCGACAGGTGCGTTGACAGTCGCCTTGAGCGGTACGAATGCAAGCAGTTTCGCACTTTCGACAACATCTGTTGCGACTATCGCTGTAAGCGGAACCGGCAATTTCACCGTTGTACCCAACACCGGACTTGCAGTAGGAACGTACACTGCAACGGTTACCGTGAGCGGATCTAATAGCATTTCGGCAACGTTTAATGTGAGTTTCACGGTGAATAAAGCGAACGGCATAGCGGTGGGAACGCCTACTATGGCAAGCGTTACGCACAACAGCATCACCATCAATGCAGTTCCCTCTCCTGCCAACGGACAGGCAGTGGAATACGCTATCAACACCACAGCCACAGCACCTACATCTGTAGAGACGTGGCATGCCGCGTCTCTACAATTCGACGAACTAACGCCAAGCACCACTTACTACGTGTTCGCTCGTTCGATGGAAAATACGAATTACAACACCGGCACAGCATCGGTAAGTGCTCCGATCACTACGCAGGCAGCACCTGTAGAGCCAACCTACGGCATCACGCTGAACCAAAGCGGTACCCATACGTTTACAGCAGCAACTTTCGGCTATTCCGCACGAACACCGCACTCGGTAACGATTACCAACACCGGAAATCAGCCGACAGGTGCGTTGACAGTCGCTTTGAGCGGTACGAATGCAGGCAGTTTCGCACTTTCGACAACATCTGTTGCGACTATCGCTGTAAGCGGTACCGGCAATTTCACTGTCGTCCCCAACACCGGACTTACCGCCGGAACGTACACTGCAACGGTTACCGTGAGCGGATCTAACAGCATTTCGGCAACGTTTAATGTGAGTTTCACCGTTGAGCCTGATCCTACGTCGATTTCCGAAACGGAAAATCCGTTAACATTAAATATCTATCCCAATCCGATTGTTGATGGCAAACTGACCATTGAAATT
This sequence comes from Bacteroidales bacterium, assembly GCA_009777915.1. GTDB lineage: Bacteria > Bacteroidota > Bacteroidia > Bacteroidales > P3 > WRKV01. The sequence goes on from WRKV01000082.1 coordinate 970, forward strand.
CCGGTAAACATCGAAAGCGAAATCATTCAAATTTTCGATTTCTCCGGAAAATTAATGCTGACACGTGTTGTTAATCGCCCGAAAACAGAGATTGATCTGTCGCATTTACCCGAAGGAACATACATTGTGAGGATCGGCACGGCATCTACAAAAATTGTAAAACATAACTAAAAATTGAATTATATTTTGAAAAAAAAACTTTTATTCGTGCTTGCAACCCTGTTGTTTGCGACACAACAAAATTTCGCCGTTCCTGCTGTGCCGTGGCCTGTAGACTATGAACTGCCTGATGGAACAACTGTTACCATTCAATTGCGAGGAGATGAACGGCTGAATTGGCGGGTTACACCCGATGGCTACACCTTGCTGTTTAATTCTGATGGCTTTTTGGAATATGCCGTTCAAGACCCAATCGGAGACCTGAAACTATCGGGGATTCGGATGCGTAACGAGGCAGAACGCACGGTTCAAGAACGAAGTTTTTTGATGAATGTCCCCAAAAATCTAAGGTATAGCAGTTCGCAAGTAGAAACGCTACGCCAACTTCATCAAATAAGAGATGAGGAGATCAGTAAATCGATGTCCGAAGAAGATGGGATACAACGAGCTTTTTCAGGAACCATACGTGTTCCGATGATTTTAGTTAGTTTTGCCAATAGAGAGTTCACCAAAACGAAGGCTGAGATTCAGGCGTTGTTGACTCAGTTGAATTATACGACTGATGGTGCTACGGGAAGTGTGCGGGATTATTTTATAGCGAATTCGTACGGACAACTGAATTTTGAAGTTGATGTTTTCGGACCTTATACCCTACCCGACAACATCAGCTCGTACGCTACCGACTGTTCCGGAGGTAATCCCGGCAATATGGCTCGTTTGGCTGTGGATTCGGCATATTACAGAGGTGGTGCAAATTTTGCTAATTACGACTACAACAATTCAGGACGCGTAAGTACAGTACACATTATTTTCGCCGGCTACGGCACAGAGGCACACGCTCCGGGTTGCAATTCGATATGGTCGCATGCATCGTCTATCTATCCTGCAAGAAACTATAACGGAAAATCTATTTCTCGCTATTCCTGTTCGCCGGAACTTCGCGGAAATTCGGGCAGCAATCTGACGCACATCGGCGTTATTGCACATGAATTAGGCCACTCTTTACTGGGTTTGCCCGACTTCTACGATACGGATTATGATGCTAACGGAAATGCTGTAGATCTCGGAGATTGGTGTCTTATGGCGAGTGGTTCATGGAATAACAGCGGACGTACACCACCGTACTTGTCGGCGTATGCACGCATTGCCGCCGGCTGGGCACAGGAAGTCATATTGTCGTCACCGATCAATATCACCTTGCCTAATCCAAATCCCACAGATGCCGCAACAGGAACCATTTATCGAATCAATACAACCACGAACGGCGAGTATTACTTACTTGAAAACCGACAAGAAACGTCGGTGGGCTGGAATAATTGGGACGCCTACGTTCCCGGCAGTGGTATGTTGATTTATCACGTAGACCGAACAAGCAATTCCGTATGGAACGGCAACTGTATCAATTGCTCTGCAAACCGTCGCAGGTACTACGTCAAGCAAGCAGGCTGCTCCGCAACCAACGGCTGTGCTTCAAATCGCAGTACAGACCCCTGGCCTCAATCCGGCAGCACCGAATTTACAGACTTCTCAATACCTAATTCCAAATCTTGGGCAGGTGCAAATACCGAAAAACCTGTTACCAACATCACGCACAACACCCTTGCAAGAACGGTTTCGTTCGATTTTATGGGTGGCACCACAGACCCCGATGCCGCATTGACGGAATTTGTTGATCTTCCGAATATGTTGAGCAGTGCTATGGGAGCGGAATTCGCACCAACAGATATCAAAGTTCGCCTTAAAAGTGAGGGCATTCCGCTCACTTCCGCCTCTATCGCATGGAGTGTCAACGGTGTAGCACAAACCCCCAAAACATGGTCGGGCAACTTGAATACCGGTGTAAGTGAAGTGGTTTCGCTTGGAGATGCTAATCTCGGAATCGGGATAAACAACATCATCGCCGTTGTAACAACCGACGGAGATATTAACAGTGCGAACAACACCATCAGCAAAAGTGTCAGGGTGGTCAGTCCGTTTTATGTCGAAAATTTTGAGACAACTCCGCTTACCGGCTGGACGATGATCAACGGAACTCAAACCAATAAATGGCATCACGGTACAGCAACAGCAAGCAGTGGCACGCATTCCATCTACATATCCAACAATGGCAATGATAATGCTTATACGCTTTCACAGACCAATCGCGTGCATCTCTACAGAGATATAACTTTCCCGGCATCGAGCGATACGTTTGATCTGTTTTTTGATCTGAAAGTTATGGGAGAAATCGACGGAAGTACGCCTTATGATTATTTGGAAATGCGAATGGTTTTAACGACTGTTACGCCTGTAGCAGGTAGTCTGCTAACTTCGGGTATTCTTTGGGGCAGATATGTCAATGTTGGCAATAATTGGCAAACCGTACATGTGGGATTGCCGTCTGCGTATGCAAACACAACTCAACGTTTGGTATTTTCATGGTATAACGATAACAGTAGCGGAGCTCAACCCCCTGCTGCAATTGATAATATCGCCGTAGCCACACGTACATACCATAATAATCCGACATCTATTTTCGACATCGAACAGCATTCAACATTAAATATCTATCCGAATCCGGTAACGAATGGCGTGTTCTACGTAGAGACGGGGGGTGAATCCGACCTCATCGAAATCTACGATTTCACCGGCAAACGCGTCTATACGGCACAGCCACCGTTCACCCTTCACCCTTCACCCTTCACCATTGATATATCGCATTTGCCCGATGGCACATATATCGTGAGAATCGGCGAGACATCTGCAAAAATAGTGAAACGTAAATAAAAATTTATTATGGGAGCATTTCACGCCTACGACATTCGAGGCATCTACAACAAAGATTTTAACCAAGAAACCGTTTACAAAATCGGTTACTTTTTGCCGGAACTGCTGAACACCTCTAAAATCCTTGTGGGACGCGATGTTCGTGAATCATCACCGGAAATTTTCGCAACACTTTGTCAAGGAATTAATGATGCCGGTGCCGATGTTTACGATGTAGGTTTGTCCACGACGCCGATGGTGTATTGGGCAACCGCAAAGTTCGGATTTGATGCATCTGTTATGATTACGGCATCGCACAATCCGAAAGAATACAACGGTTTGAAAGTTTCGAAACACGATGCACTTCCGGTGGGTTTCGACACCGGTTTAGGACAGTTGCAACGTTGGACCAACGAACGTGTAGTCGTTCCGAAACCCTTGAAAGGACAGGTGATTGCGTATCCGGTTTACGAACAGTATATCGAATTTCAAAACGAATGGTTAAAGCCTTTTGATAATCTGAATATCGCGATGGACTGCTCAAACGGGATGTGTAATTTGTTTGTGAAACAACTTTACGGCAATAAAATTCACTACCTTTTTGATGAGTTGGACGGCACATTTCCCAATCACGAACCTAATCCGCTCGACCCCGAAAACATTAAGGATTTGCAGAAATTAGTCGCAAATACCAAAGCCGATATTGGTGTGATTTTTGATGGCGATGCAGACCGTGTGATGTTCACAGATGAGAACGGCAGATTCATTTCTCCCGATTTGATGATTGGCATTTTAGGACATTATTTTTTGGAGGAAAAAGGTCTGAAAGGTAAGGTTTTGCAGGACATTCGGAGTTCGAAAGCCATTGCGGAATATCTGGTACCCATGGGTGGCGAAATCGAGATGTGGCGTGTGGGACGTGCGTTTGCAGCAATCAAATTACGTGAAATTGACGGAATTTTTGGTGGCGAATTAGCCGGACATTATTACTTCCGTGATTTCTATTATTCCGATTCTGCTCTCTTGGCTTGCTCGCTGTTGTTGCATATTTTCAGCCAATTCAAAGCAAAAGGAGTTTCCGTTTCGCAAGTGATTTCGAAGTTGGAAACCTATTCCAATTCGGGTGAAATTAATTTCAAATTAGAGCGAAAATCCGATGCGATGAACGCCGTAAGAGATCATTTTCAAAACACGGAAACGTGCCTGAAATACTACGATTTCGACGGTTATCGTTTGGAATTTGAGGATTGGTGGTTCAATATCCGTCCGTCAAACACCGAGCCGTATTTGCGATTTATCGCAGAGGCGAAATCACCCAAAAAACTTACCGAAGTTGTCGAAAAATCACGAGAAATTATTCAGAGCTTTCAACACAAAAATGAACACGGCAATCCCATCTCCGGCTAACATGTGGCTACTCTATGCCATATTATCTGCAATCTTTGCATCGGCAACGGCAGTCCTGATTAAGGTGGGGGTTCGTGATGTGGATTCGAACTTGGCTACGGCAATTCGAACGAGTGTTGTGTTGTTGTTATCATGGGGAATAGTTTGGTTTTCGGGGGCGTTTGCACAAATTAAAGCCATACCGAAATTCAGTTGGACGTTTTTGATTTTGTCGGGAGTAGCAACAGGGTTGTCGTGGTTGTGCTATTTCAAAGCGTTGCAGTTGGGCGATCTTTCAAAAGTCGCACCAATTGACAAACTCAGCGTAGCACTAACCATACTTTTTGCAATCTTTTTCCTTGGTGAAACAGTAGATCTGAAAACGATTATCGGTGCCTCTGTCATCTTGGTTGGAGTAGGAATTTTAATCTTTTAATGACGAATGAAACACTTGCTTTGTATACTACTTCTTACCGGTTCTTCGATGGTCGCACAACCTCTGAAAAACGGCGACTTGCTATTTGTAGCAAGCGTTGTATCCGGCTTTGAGCAAGCGATTGCGGAAGTTACAAATGATGAATCGCAACAAAATTTTTCGCATATCGCCATGGTAAATGTTACGGACAGTGGCGTGTACGTAGTCGAAGCGACTCCAAAGCATGGTGTTATTTATAGAACAATTTCAGAATTCGAACAAGAAAATTTTGAAAAATATATGTTCATCGGACGTCTGAAACATCAGTATCAACAAGGGATACCGGACGCTATACGTTACGCTTGTTCGCATCTCGGAAAGCCATACGATTTTGCTTTCGATTTCGACAACGATGATTATTATTGCAGCGAACTGATTTATGTGGCATTCATGCAAGAAAGCGAAAGTCTGTTCGAAGTTGCTCCCATGACATTCAAACTCTCTGAAAATGGAGATTTTTTGCCCTATTGGGTAGAGTATTTTGCTCAACTCAATATCCCTATTCCGGAAGGCAAACCCGGACTTAATCCCAATGGAATGAGTCGTTCCGAAAAATTAGAGCCATTAAAAAAATATAAACCTTAAAAAAATTAAAATTATGAAATTATCAGGATCACAAACCGAAAAAAATCTCCTCAAATCATTTGCAGGAGAATCACAAGCACGTAACCGTTACGAATTTTTTGCAAGTCAAGCGAAAAAAGAAGGTTACGAACAAATTGCAGCGATATTTTTAGAGACTGCAATCCAAGAAAAAGCACACGCCAAAACGTTTTTCAAACTTTTGGAAGGTGGCGAAGTTGAAATCACGGCACCGTTTCCGGCAGGCATCATCGGCACTACCGAAGAAAACCTGAAAGCCGCTGCACAAGGCGAAAACGAGGAATGGTCTGACTTGTATCCTACGTTTGCAAAAATCGCCGAAGAAGAAGGATTTCCGCAAATTGCTGCAAAATGGAGAGCCGTTTCAATCGCAGAAGCCTCTCACGAAGCACGTTACAGAGCATTGTTGGCGAGTGTTCAAAACGGCGAAGTGTTTAAGAAAAAAGAAGAAGTGATGTGGCAATGTCGCGAATGTGGCTACTTACGTCTCGGTCTCGAAGCACCGACCATCTGTCCGTCGTGCGACCACCCGCAAGCGTTTTATCAGCTGCAACAAACAAATTTTTAACTTTTCAATATGTAGGGGCGGGTTTCAAATCCGCCCCTTAATTAAAAAAGTATCATGACAAAAACCGTGCTAACCATCTTATGCAGTATCTGCATATTCTCCGCAACCGCCCAAAAGCTCGAATTCAAAGGCTATACCGGAGGTATGTTTATACACAGCGGACAAATTAAAAGCGATGCGTTTGAAACAACAAACAGTTTGGGCGAAACGTCAACACATCGCATCAAAAATCTCACTTTCGGATTGGGCGGAAAACTTGCTTTTCAATTTGGAAATTATCTCCGCATCGGCTTGGAAGGCTACAATTCAAGCGTTAATTACGGCGAGTTCCGAAGTTCGTATTCCATCGGTTGGGGCGGGTTATTGGCAGAGTATTTTTATGAAACAAAATTAGCATCGTATTTTTTAGGTGCAACTTTTGGAGGAGGTGGAATTGTAAACACCGTTGTAACCGAACCACAAACTTTCAATTTCCAAACGTCTGAAATCCTACGCAGACGCTACAATACAGGTATCATCGCTCCTTACTACGGTGCAGAAATAAAATTAACTCAAAAACTTCGATTGGTTTACAAAGGCGATTATTTATTTCCAATGACGAATAAACAACAGGATTGGGGCAGAGGATTTCGTTGGTATCTCGGCATCAATTTCAGACCGCAAGGATCATAAATCCACTCGTGAGCAATAAAAATTTTATTTCTCACGTTTTGAGTATTTTACGATCTATCTGAAAAAATATTTTCCAAAATACTTGTTTTATTGATTTTTTTTTTGTAATTTTGCAGTCCCGTTTTTGAATGGGGGTTAGTTTTTAGAGGATGGGAATGTTCGATTTTATTGAATATTCTCGCATTTTGTGGGTGTTTTTTTTAGTTGTGTTGTAGCAGCAAATTAAACCGAAGCAAGAAAAAGTTCATTGACATGATGGTAGACGTGTAATAAAATTACAAACACAAGAGCAAATTATCGAAACAATTTTTAGTGAATAGTGATTAGTGATTAGTGATTAGTAGGGGCGTATTGCATACGCCTTGACTAACAATAATGATTAGTGATTAGTTATTAAAGATTGAACAGAAAATAACAAAAAAAAATTAAATCCTGCATTATATCGAATGCAGGTGTTCAAGGATGCAAAAGCTGTCTGTTTGGTGCGACTGTTCACAGTTCACACTTCACAGTTCACGTTTTTGCGATCCGTGCAAATTTAATAAAGAAATTTATTAAGGGCGTACGGGGGATGCCTTGGCTCTTAGAGGCGAAGAAGGACGTGACAAGCTGCGATAAGCACGGTTAAGGAGCAAATATCCGCTGAGACTGTGATTTCCGAATGGGGCAACCCAATACATTGAAGATGTATTACTCAATTTTGAAGATTGAGAGCGAACGAGGGGAACTGAAACATCTAAGTACCCTCAGGAAAAGAAAATAAAAATGATTCCGTAAGTAGTGGCGAGCGAACGCGGAACAGCCCAAACCACAATTGTTACGGCAAGTGTGGGGTTGTAGGACGATGTTGTGGACTTAAAATTTATAGAAGAACGTTTTGGAAAAAACGGCCATAGCAGGTGATAGCCCTGTATTCGACATAAATTTTATACCTAATCGTATCCTGAGTATGGCGGGACCAGAGAAATCCTGTCTGAATCTGCCGGTACCATCCGGTAAGGCTAAATACTACTAAGAGACCGATAGCGAACCAGTACTGTGAAGGAAAGGTGAAAAGTACTTCGAACAGAAGAGTGAAATAGACCCTGAAACCGTGCGCTTACAAGCGGTCGGAGCGGATTATTCCGTGACGGCGTGCCTTTTGCATAATGAGCCTACGAGTTACTATTATCTAGCGAGGTTAAGTGCGTGAACGTATGCAACCGGAGCGAAAGCGAGTCTGAATAGGGCGTATAGTTAGATGATGTAGACGCGAAACTTTGTGATCTACCCATGTGCAGGTTGAAGTGCCGGTAACACGGCATGGAGGACCGAACCCGTTGACGTTGAAAAGTCTTGGGATGACGTGTGGGTAGGGGTGAAAGGCTAATCAAACAAAGAGATAGCTCGTACTCCCCGAAATGTTTTTAGGAACAGCCTCGAGGTAAGTATGATAGAGGTAGAGCTACTAATAGGATGCGGGGGCTTCATCGCCTACCAAATCCTGATAAACTCCGAATGCTATCATATATACTCGGGAGTGAGGCTATGGGTGCTAAGGTCCATAGCCGAGAGGGAAAGAACCCGGACTATCAGTTAAGGTCCCAAAATTTACGTTAAGTTGAAAAAACGAGGTGCGATTGCATAGACAGCTAGGATGTTGGCTTGGAAGCAGCCATACATTTAAAGAGTGCGTAACAGCTCACTAGTCGAGCGATTGTGCGTGGATAATAATCGGGCATCAAACGTAATACCGAAACTATAGATTGTATGTAAATACACTGGTAGGGGAGCATTCTTGTCTGCGTTGAAGGAAAGTTGTAAGGCTTTCTGGAGCGTCAAGAAAAGCAAATGTAGGCATAAGTAACGATAATGCAGGCGAGAAACCTGCACACCGAAAGACTAAGGTTTCCTGATCAACGCTAATCGGATCAGGGTTAGTCGGGACCTAAGGCGAACCCGAACGGGGAAGTCGATGGACAGTTGGTTAATATTCCAACACTTTCTATAATTGCGATGGGGTGACAAAGCAGTGAAACTTCTGCGACCTGACGGAATAGGTCGTTAAAGGGTGTAGATATAGGTTTTGTAGGCAAATCCGCAAAACTTGTCGAACCTGATAGTACCAAAAGGCTTCGGCTGATTGGATAATGGAGCTAATCATACTTTCAAGAAAAACCTCTAAGCTTCAGATTATAGAAACCCGTACCGCAAACCGACACAGGTAGTCGAGGAGAGAATCCTAAGGTGCTCGAGTGATTCATGGCTAAGGAACTAGGCAAATTAACCCTGTAACTTCGGGAGAAAGGGTACCACAGCAATGTGGTCGCAGTAAATAGGCCCTGGCGACTGTTTATCAAAAACACATGGCTTTGCAAAATAGAAATATGACGTATAAGGCCTGACACCTGCCCGGTGCTGGAAGGTTAAGAGGAGATGTCATCCGTAAGGAGAAGCATTGAATTGAAGCCCCAGTAAACGGCGGCCGTAACTATAACGGTCCTAAGGTAGCGAAATTCCTTGTCGGGTAAGTTCCGACCTGCACGAATGGTGTAACGATCTGGGCACTGTCTCAGCCATGAGCTCGGTGAAATTGAAGTAACGGTGAAGATGCCGTTTACCCGTAACGGGACGGAAAGACCCCGTGAACCTTCACTACAACTTAACATTGTTTTTGGGTACATGATGTGTAGGATAGGTGGGAGACTGCGAAGCCGGGGCGCTAGCCTTGGTGGAGTCAACGTTGAAATACCACCCTTTATTTATCTGGAATCTAACTCGCGAAAGACGCGAGGACATTGTTTGGTGGGTAGTTTGACTGGGGTGGTCGCCTCCAAAAGTGTAACGGAGGCTTTC
>WRKV01000083.1 GCA_009777915.1 Bacteroidales bacterium
TTAGCTCCAAATGTTATCACAAAAAACCCGACAATTCCTGCAACAAACGGAAACCATAACAGTTCAAAATTCACATCTAAAAGTCCACTTCTCCCATGAATAAAAATAGCCAGAAACATTAAGCCTGTCCAAACGATCAATAAAATAAGTTCTTTGAATTGTTTTCGGTAAATCCACCACAATCCCAAGTATGCTGCCATTCCGAAAGGAATCACCAATGTGCTGATGGCGACAGATGAAAAATAGCCTAAAAATGAAAATTGATGAACACCTTCAAGCACATCGACGAAAACATTGGGCGAAACTCGAAAAAAACTAAAACAAAGGAAGCAAACAAAAGCCCAATTAAACAGTTTTTGAAATTCCGAATATCTTTCAATTGCCAGACCACAGTGGAACGCCATGCCAAACGTAACCACAAACATCAAGGGCGTATGCACCGCTCCGAAAAATGTTTGGTTGATGCCCAAAAGCAAAAGCAGCAAAAAAATTCCCGAAGTTTTTTGTTTGAAAACATAGTTTGCGATCCAAAAAATGCCATACATAAAAATCATCGGACTTGCTGAAAAGACCATACTTATAAGAGATATGGAGCAATTGCTTTTGATGGCTAAAACGGTTAGGATATTTTGAAACCAATTCCACGAAAACCACGTCGAACTTGCCAAAATATCGGGGTTGTTTATCAAATTAAACAATACCATTGCCGACTCGCCAAAGGTACTTCGCAATTCGTGAAACCACACCGAAAGCCCAATAGCAGCGAGGAATCCGAGATGTGATAAAAATTCTGTTCCAAAATTTACATTTCGCAAGTTGTAATTCATAATTTTTTTGTAACTTTGCATATTCAAAACTAATACGATTTACAAAGTTACAAAAAAAAATTGACATGGAACTAATTTTTGCTACAAATAATTTGCACAAATTGCATGAGGTTCGAGAAAAATTAAAATCTTGTGGGGACGAATTGTCTACGCCAATCCGAATCATCAGCCTTTCGGAAATCGGTTTTCACAATGATATTCCTGAGACGGGTACTACGTTACAGGAAAATGCGTTGATCAAAGCACAAACCATTTTTGATTTCTACAATCAAAATTGTTTTGCCGATGATACCGGTTTGGAAATTGAGGCGTTAAACGGTGAACCGAGTGTGTATTCCGCTCGCTATGCCGGCGAACATTGTTCGTTCGATGACAATATCAATTTGGTTTTATCCAAAATGCAGGGGAAAACCAATCGCAAAGCGTGTTTCAAAACCGTTATTGCTTTAATTTTGAATGGAAACACGCATTATTTCGAAGGTCGTGTTGATGGCGAAATCATCACCGAAAAACACGGCGTAGAGGGGTTTGGTTACGACCCGATTTTCCGTCCCGACGGATACAGTCAAACCTTTGCGGAGCTTGCGTTAGAGGAAAAAAATCAGATTAGTCATCGAGGACGTGCTATGGATCAATTGGTTGCATTTTTACACCGTTTGCATTCTGCACAATCTGGTGTATAGCCCGTTTTTCAGCAATAATTCGGCATGTGTTCCTGTTTCAATGATTTTGCCTTGATCCATAACCACAATTTGGTTGGCATGTTGAATAGTGCTCAAACGATGTGCAATCGCAATAGTAGTGTGAGTTTTGGACAATTCGGACATGGCTTCTTGCACTAATTTTTCGGACTCTGTATCCAATGCCGATGTGGCTTCGTCCAAAATCAATATCGGAGCATGTTTGAGAATTGCTCGTGCGATGCTTAATCGCTGACGTTGTCCGCCGGAGAGTTTCATGCCACTGTCGCCAATTACCGTGTCGTAGCCGTTTTCGGTTTCCATAATAAATTCATGGGCATGAGCGACTTTCGCTGCTGCAATCAATTCGTCTTGTGAAACATCTTTTCGTCCGAAAGTAATGTTGTTGGCGATGGTATCATTGAACAAAATCGTATCCTGTGAAACGTAGGCGGACAGTGAGCGGAGGTCGTTGATGGCTATATCACGAATATCGATTCCGTCAATTAAAATTTGTCCGTCCGTACAATCGTAAAACCGTCCCAAAAGGTCGGCAACAGTGGTTTTCCCGGCACCGGATGGACCAACAATCGCATAGGATTTGGTTTTTTCAAAGGTGAGTGAAATGCTGTGCAAAACAGTTTTGTTCATATCCGCAAACGCAGTGTCGGCATCATCTTCCAACGAATCATAGTGAAACGAAACATTTTGAAAAACGATATGTTCATCGAACGTTTGTTTGCGAATGGCGTTCGGTTTCTCGACTATTTTTTCATCGGCATACAAAATCATCTTGATTCGGCGAACCGAAACCTTACCTTTTTTCAACGTAAAAAATGCTGTAGAAACGTTTTTTGCCGGAGATAAAATTTGTGTCAAAAACAATAGAAATGTCAGTAAAATTTCAGGAGACATTGAGTGATGTCCACTGAGGATTAACCATCCGCCGAATATCAGAATGCTCATAATAGCAAGGGTTCCCAAAAATTCACTCATCGGAGAAGCCAAGTCAATTCGCCGTGCCGTTGCATTTGCCAATTTGTAAAAAGATGTATTTTTTTGTTGGAATTTTTTCCAAAAATACGTTTCTGCTTGATAGCCTTTGATGGCTTTTTGTCCGCCGAGCGTCTCTTCCGTTTGAACGAGCAGTTGCCCTAAATCTCCTTGCATTTGTGTTGCAGAACGTTTGAGTTTTCGCGAGAAAGAACTAATGCCGAACGTGACCAACGGCAACAAAAAAAATGTAAATATCGCCAATTGATAATTCAGAAAAAACAGTCCCGCCAACATCATTACAACTAACACAAAATCAACTAAAACCTGCTCGGTTTGCCCCAAAATATCGCGGTCAACATTTTGAATATCTAAGGTTGCCCGCGTGAGTAAATCGCCTTTTTGTTGTTTGGAAAAAAACGACAAGGGCAGTATTAACAACTTGTTATACACATCTCTACGAATATCACGAGTTACGCCGTTTTTGACGGGAACAAAGGTGTATAACGCCAAATACCCGAACAAATTTTTCAACACATAAAGCAAGCCAATCGCAGTTACCACAAGGATTAGCGTTTTTTGTTGACCGTATACCAGCATGAATTGGGATAGTTCATATTTCAAAAAATCGAGTATTAATTCCGATGAAAATCCTGTAACTTGAGGCTTTTCCATCACAGCGTCCACTTGTCCGAACAAAATGCTCAGAAACGGCACAATTCCGAACAGCAGAGCCATATTGAAAACAACCGACAACACCCGCAGCAGAACGTTTGTTGCGATAATGCCAACAAATGGCGAAAGATAGCGGTAGAAAAAACTTCGTTTAAACATTGGTTTTTTTCTGTAATAATCCTCTGATTGTGTGTAATTTCATTAGTGCCTCAACGGGTGTGAGGATATCGATATTGGTGTTCAAAATATCGTTTTTGATTTCTTCCAACAGCGGGTCGTCCAATTGGATAAAAGATAATTGAAAGTCCTGAGGAGGTGGGGTATTCCCGCCGTTTACCGGTGTTTGGTGCGATTTTTCCAACCATTTCAAAAGGTCTTCCGCACGAGTCAACACTCGTTGTGGCATACCCGCCATTCGTGCAACATGGATTCCGAAACTGTGAGCTGTTCCGCCTCGCATCAATTTCCGCAGAAATATCACCCGATTGTCGACATCTTTTACGGTAACGTGGAAATTTTTGATACGAGGGTATTGTTCTGCCATCTCGTTCAATTCGTGATAATGTGTGGCAAACAAAACCTTCGCTTTCGCAGGCTGCTCGTGCAAATACTCGGTGATTGCCCAAGCGATGGAAATGCCGTCGTAGGTTGAAGTTCCGCGTCCGATTTCGTCCAACAAAATCAAACTTCGATTCGAGATATTGTTCAAAATACTTGCGGTTTCGTTCATTTCCACCATGAATGTGGATTCTCCGGACGAAATGTTGTCACTTGCTCCTACCCGTGTAAACACGCGGTCTACCAAGCCTATCTCGGCAGATTCGGCAGGCACAAAACAACCCATTTGTGCCATCAAAACAATGAGTGCGGTTTGTCGCAAAAGTGCAGATTTTCCGGACATATTCGGACCGGTAACGATGATGATTTGTTGCGAAAGATCGTCCAAAAATATATCGTTCGAAATGTACTTCTCCCCAATAGGGAGCTGCGTTTCAATAACCGGGTGTCGTCCCTCTTTGATGTTTAATTCAAACCCTTCGTTGAGTTTGGGTCGTGTGTATTGGTTGGTTTTCGAAACTTGTGCAAAAGAGAGCAAACAGTCCAATTGTGCCAACAGTTGTGCGTTATATTGAATCGGTTTGATATGTTCGCTAACCGCCAAAATTAATTCATTAAAAAGTCTGGTTTCCAATTCCAAAATCCGTTCTTCGGCGTTCAAAATTTTCTGCTCATAAACTTTGAGTTCTTCCGTGATGTATCGCTCGCCATTGGTCAGGGTTTGCTTGCGAGTCCACGAACTCGGCACTTTATGTTGTTGTGCTTTGCTAACTTCCAAGTAGTATCCAAACACGTTGTTAAACGCAACTTTCAAATTTGGGATACCGGTATTTTCAATTTCTCGCTGTTGAAGTTTGACTAAGAAATCCTTGCCGGAATACGCAATATCGCGAAGTTCGTCCAATTCGGCATTCACGTTTTTATTGATGACATATCCTTTGTTGATGGCTATCGGAGCATCGTCTGAAAGAATCTGTTCAATTTTATTGCGAATGGATTTGCATAAATCCAAATGTTCGACAATGGATTCTAACGCAGTAGCAGACTGCGTTTCGCACAATTTTTTCAGGTCTTCGATTTCAAACAGCGAGCGTTTGATTTGCACCATTTCTCGCGGCATGATTTTGCCGATTGCCACTTTCGAAATCAAACGTTCCAAATCTCCGATACGTTTGATAATTTGGCGAAGGTTTTCTGTAAATTCGGCATTATTTATCAGATATTCAACCACATTCAGACGTTCCTCAATGGGTTGTTGATCGCATAAGGGCAACACCATCCAACGCTTCAACAAACGCGAACCCATCGGCGAAACCGTTTGATTCAATACATCTAAAAGTGTCGTTGCACATTCGTTTGGCGAATGAACCAATTCCAAATTTCGAATGGTAAACTTATCTAACCAAACGTAGCGTTCTTCTGCGATACGTGAAATTTTACAAATATGTGCCGTTTGATTATGTTGAGTCTCCGCCAAATAATGCAAGGCTGCTCCGGCAGCAATTAATCCGTGCGGAATTTCGTCCACCCCAAAACCTTTTAATGATTTGACATCAAATTGTTTAGTCAACACTTCCGTTGAAAATCCCTCTTGAAAAACCCAATCATCGAAAGTGTTGATGTAAAATTTTGCACCAAAAATCTCTTCGAATTTTGCACGTTTATTTCTCTGAACAATCACCTCAGTCGGATTAAAACTTTGCAACAATTTATCCAAATACTCAATACCACCCTGAGCTACAAAAAATTCCCCTGTTGAAATATCCAAAAATGAAATTCCGGAATTTTGATCATTCAAATGCACGCCGGCTAAAAAATTATTTTGATTATGTTCCAAAATTTTGTCGTTGTACGAAACCCCCGGCGTTACCAATTCGGTAATCCCTCGTTTGACAATACCTTTTGCAAATTTCGGATTTTCAAGTTGTTCGCAAATCGCCACACGTCTTCCGGCACGAACCAATTTAGGCAAATACGTATCGATGGCGTGGTGTGGAAACCCTGCTAATTCAACATATTGAGCCGCTCCGTTGGCACGTTTGGTCAACGTAATACCCAAAATTTTCGAGGTTTCTTTCGCATCTTCACCAAACGTTTCATAAAAATCTCCGACACGAAACAGCAACAGAGCATCCGGATACTTTGCTTTAAGCTCGTAATACTGTTTCATCAACGGCGTTTCGACGTGTTTTTTTTCAGTGCTCATAAGGTGCAAAGATACAAAATTTTTTTTGAATTCACCAAATTTTTTGAAAAATTTTTTGCCTTGGCGTGCTCGTACGGGCGGGTTTCAAGCCCGCCCATGATGGATATTGCGACAAACGACGGCATCGGAAAATGCCGCTGAATGGAGGCAAATTTTCACTCACTTCCGCTCTTTTCAGGCGAGATTAAGGATGCAGCTTTAATTTTTTCCTCCAATAATTTCAATTCCTCCAAGTCCTCTGCATCGGCTTGTTGCAGTTCCGCCTGTTTTCTTTGGTCGTGAAATTTTTTGTAGATTTCATCTATGGTTTTTTCCATTTGCTCGTTGCTGATACTGCCTTTCCCAACGAGTAAATTCTTTTTGTTGAATGTAATGATACTAGAATTTTTCAAACGTTCGTCATCTATCACAAACCCTTTGATCATGTACTCTTTCAAATTCTGATTTGCCCACCGCCGAAACTGCGTTCCTCGCTTACTTCTCACTCGAAATCCGATAGCCAAAATCATGTCCAAACTGTAGAAGGTAATCGAATATTCTTTACCGTCTGAGGCAGTTGTCAAGTAATCCTTGACAACTGAATTGTCATCTAATTCCCTCTCTTTAAGTATATTAATGATGTGTAGGCTGACGTTTTGCTTTGAGGTGTCAAAAAGTTCTGCCAACTGCTGTTGGTTCATCCACACATTGCCATCTTTTGCCAAAAGCATGACCGATGTTTTTCCGTCATCGGTGTTGTAAATAATCATTTCTTGATTTTCCATAAGTTTGTTATTTGAGGTGTTAAAATAATTCTGCAAATTTACAACCTTTTTTTCATCAAAGCAAGAAAATTTTGTTAAAAAGTGTTAAAATTGTGAAACTTTTTGTATCTTTGCAATTCAATTAAAAAACAAAAAATCGCCTATGATAAAATAAGGTGCTGATACGCACATTGTAAACTATAATTGGAAAAAGCATTTGATTATTCTTGTTTCCCGAAAATTTAGCGATTAAAAAGGAACAAAGATGAGTAAGTTGAATGTTCACGTGAAAGCGTGGACTACGTCTTATCTCTTTGTTCAGGTTACGCTAAATACCTCGGGAAACGGATACAAAAAGTACCACGCTTTTTTTATGTGCGTATGTGAACAACGAAACTCATCGGTACGGCAATAAAATCAATTTAATATCAATGGTCGGCTTAAAGGAGCAGACGTTAAACAAAACAATCAATGAAAAAATTATTTTATTTACCCATAATTATTGGACTAATGACCATCGGATTTACAAGTTGCAACAAAGATGACGATCCTATAGTGTCAGGAGCTTTTGACGGAGTGATAACTGCACAGGTGGAAAATGGAAATATCTACAACAATCTTGTTAAACGCGTGACAGCAAGTTTATGGGACGATGATGACGACGTAGAAGTAGTGCTTGCTTCCGCCCCTTACGCCAATGGGGGATTCACACTAACACTTCCCCAAACGGTGGATGCTAAATTTCTTTGGCCATTTGATGATGACGAGTTCGGTCCCGATGTCCATATCAGTGACAAGGACGCCCAAACCACGTACGTGAGCGATGTCGAAGCCTATTCATCGTCTTCCGGTGATTTCGATGACTACGATCAAGTAGGATATTTTAACTTCTACAAAGATGTATTTGACGGAAACGAGGTAACAGAAACAGGTACTTACAGCTACGCATATGCTATGTTTATGTACGCGGATAGAGATGTAAATATAGCCGGCACAGAGACTTCGTCAGAGACATATGAGGGTGTAACTTACACTTACATTGCAAGATGGAGCGTGTCATTGAAAAAGGGTTGGAATATCGTGTATGACACAGGTTCTAGCAGCTATGTAAACGGTGAACGACAAGAAGGCACCACCTATGAATCCCACTTTACAACCACCCCCGTCAGTGGTTTGAAATGGTACGGCTATATGTACGATGTTTATGGAAGCCCTGCCAAACAAGCGAAAAACGTTCGTGAAGGAGGGCATAAGAGGTTTGGTCGTTTAGGTCGATAATGTACCTCGTTCAGCGGCATTTTCCACAATCGCCGTAGGGGCGAGGCATGCCTCGCCCCTACACACATCAAACGGCAACCGTAGGGGCGACGCATGCGTCGCCCCTACAATTTTAACACTTTTTAACACTTTTTAACACTTTTTAAGTTTTTTATTTGGTTTTTTTAGTGTAATTTTGCAACATGAAAAAACTATTTATATTTTTTGCATTTACAAAAGGCGAACGACGAGGAATAGTCAGCCTTTTAGGCATTTTGTCATTTTTAATGATGGGGATTCAAGTGATGCCGTATTATTCCAAACAAGAAACCTTAGAATTTTCAGATGAAATTTTGGTTGGTGCGGAAACTGCGAGTACCTCCGTTACTGCCACTGCCGAACGCAGTGCGGATACTGAAGTTCTCGAAACCTCCGGCAATGCAAGAACCCAACCAAATTCCCCGCCCCGATTCCAAGAACGCGAAAGGAAAATCTTTACCGTTCAAGCCAACACCTGCGACACGCTGGATTTACAACAAATTCGAGGCGTCGGTTCGAAAACGTCGCACAACATTATCAACTATCGCGAACGTTTGGGCGGATTCGTCCGAAAGGAGCAGTTGTTGGAGGTTTGGGGCATTGATTCCAATCGATATGAGCAAATTCAAGCGGCATTTGTCATCGACAAAAAAAACATTCGTAAACTCAACATCAATACGATCGAAATTCGGGACTTGCAACGCCACCCGTATTTGGATTATTATCAAGCCAAAGCCATCGTTCAAACCCGCGACACACAAGGATTGTACACCCATATTTCCGATATTTTGAAACTCTCTTTAATTGACCAAAACACGTTCGATTTAATTAAAGATTATCTGGAAATTTAACGATGAACACAACGATAAAACACTGGAACGTCGACGAGCGTCCTCGCGAAAAATTAGTGCAGCACGGTGCATCAACACTTAGTAACGCCGAGCTTTTGGCGATTATCATCAACACCGGAAATAAGACTTTTTCTGCGTTGGATATTGCAAAACAGATTCTTTCAAGTTGCGACAACGATTTTTTGGAACTCTCGAAAAAAAATGTTTCCGAATTCGTCGAACAATTCAAAGGCATTGGTCAAGCCAAAGCCGTTACATTGGTGGCGACGCTCGAAATCGCCCGTCGTCGCCATGAAGCGAAGGTTTCTAAACGTCCGAAAATAACGGAAAGCAGGTCGGCGTTCGAAGTGTTTTTCAAAGACCTTTGCGACTTGACTCACGAGGAATTTTGGGTGCTTTACGCCGACACATCGGGGAAATTGATTGCCAAACAACGCATTTCCGAAGGCGGTTTGATACACACGTCTGTCGATGTGAAAAAAATCATGCAGACGGCGGTTGCGAATCGAGCTTATAGTTTGATTTTGGGACATAATCACCCATCGGGAAATATCACGCCGAGCAACAACGATATTTTGCTTACGGAGAAAATCAAAACCGCTGCCAAACTGCTGGATTTACGCGTGATGGATCACCTAATTGTCAGTGGAAACGATTATTACAGTTTCGCAGAGGACGGGATTTTGTAGAGGCGACGCAAATTCCTTATCAACCCAACTCAATCAAAACTGCGTCTTTCACTACGTTTTCGCCGGTTTTGAAGTGAATGGTTTTGACTTTTGCATCGAAAGGAGCGGTCAGTTCGTTGTCCATTTCTCGCTGGTGCGGGCTTGTAACCCGTGCCGAAGACATGGCACCGACTGCAAGTCGGCACCAGCGGGATTATTTAATACGGACAATACACCCCCCGCATCTGAGGTCTTTTTGTAGATGGTTTTGCATATTTCGTTGTTTTTGAAAATTGATACGACAACCCAACTTCCACCCCTATCGAAACAGCACGAACACCGCCAGGGATCTCGCTCGCAGCAATGCCGGAATAGGAATCGTGGTGTGTAAATATATCCTGTTTGGCTTGGATAGTGAGCAGGCTGTATTGGATATTGAAAAGGGTTAGAAATTGCCAATTTTGTGAGAGGCGAAACCTAAAACCTACCTCACCGAGAGCGAACAAAGAATGCCTGAACGTGTTGCCGGGCAAGGGGTTTAGGAAGTCGGTGTAAGTGCCTAAATTCAGTTCGGGGGAAAGGTCGATGAGGTTGTGGCTTTCGTAAAAATAAGCATAACGGCGGTAAGAACCGGCGGTCATTTCGTTGGTTTCGGCGTAGTGGATGCCGTAGCCTGCGCCTATGCCTGCGATGAGGTCAATCGCTCCTGACAAGGGTTGCACGTATTCCAAGCGGATGTTGGGTTCGATGTAGGTGACGGTTTGGGCTTCGGTGCTGTTGAAGATTTGGTGGAGGTAATATCGGTGTCCTTCGGCGGATTCGGTCATGTGGGTGCTGTCTTTCATGCCGTTGAAATTGATGTTTCCTGTATACTTTCGATAGTT
>WRKV01000084.1 GCA_009777915.1 Bacteroidales bacterium
CTTTCACCAAAAGCGGTTTAGTCCATGTGATGGCATCTTGGGATGTAACCGTATAAATTCCGTGATCGGGGTCGCCCCAATAAATGTAAAACAAATTGTTGTGATGACGAATCGCAGGAGCCCAAACTCCGTTGCCGTGTTGCGGTTTGTCGAACACATCAAGAGGTTCCTGAGCATAAGGAATGGCGTAAGAAATTATTGTCCAATTGACCAAATCCGTCGAATGCAAAATCGGCAACCCCGGAATGCAATTGAAACTCGAAGCCGTCATGTAAAAATCATCTCCGACTTTCACCACACTCGGATCGGAGTAGTCCAAATGCAGAATAGGATTTTTGAAGTTTTGAGCAAACATTGCAGTGGAAACTAATATCCACGCAAGAAAAAGCGATTTTAATTTCATATTATTCGATTTTTAGAATTTGAAGTATTCTTTGGCGTTGTTGTAACAAATATCTTCTACAACTTTGCCTATCCATGGCAATTCGGATTTCGGTAAAAGTCCCTGTTCTACATCGTTTCCGATGAGATTGCACAGTATTCTGCGAAAATACTCATGACGCGGATACGACAAGAAACTACGCGAATCCGTAAGCATTCCGACGAAACGACTTAACAATCCGAGAACCGAAAGCGAATTCATTTGGGCTTCCATTCCGGTTTTTTGATCCAAAAACCACCAACCGGATCCGAACTGAATTTTGCCGGCAACAGAGCCGTCTTGGAAATTGCCGAGCATGGTTGCAATCATCTCATTATCAGCAGGATTAATGTTGTAAAGAATGGTTTTCGCCAATTTATCTTCGGTATCTAATTTGTTCAAAAATTTACTCAACGACTTGGCGACATTAAATGTGCCGATAGAATCAAAACCCGTGTCGGGACCGAGTTTGTTGAACAAACGTGTGTTATTATTGCGAATCACACCGTAGTGAAATTGCTGAACCCAACCTTTTTTCCAATCCATCACCGCAAATTCGTACATCATCGCTGATTTGAATTTCAAGATTTCCTCTTTCGTGAGTTGCGTTCCGCCTAACACTTTCGTGAAAATCGCCGAGATTTCGTTTTCGGTATAATCTTCGGCATAAAATTCCTCGATACCGTGATCACTGAGTGTACAGCCCACCTCAGCGAAAAAATCGTGACGTTTTTGCAGAGCCGTCATCAAATCGGGATAGGATTTAATGTCCATGTTTGCTACTTCCGAAAGTTTTTTCATATAGGCTATAAAATCTTGCGGATTGTCTACAGCCATCGCTTTATCCGGACGCCAAGTCGGCAACATTTTCACGCCAAACGGATGAAGTTTCACATGAATATGATGTTCCAAATTATCGATAGGATCGTCGGTTGTGCAGACCACTTCTACGCGATATTTTTTCATCAAACCTTGTGCGGAATACTCCGGTTTTTGCAGTAAATCCGTACAGTGGTCATAAATTTCTTTGGCGGTTTCGGGTTTCAAAATTTTATCCACACCGAACGCTGTAGAAAGTTCCAGATGTGTCCAATGATAGAGCGGATTTCGAAGTGTATACGGCACGGTTTCTGCCCATTTTTCGAATTTTTCCCAATCGGAGGTTTCTCCGCCGGTGCAATACTTTTCAGGCACACCGTTGGTTCGCATGGCACGCCACTTGTAGTGGTCGCCCGCCAACCAAATTTCGGACAAATTTTTGAATTGATGATTTTTGGCAACCATTGCCGGAATCAAATGGCAGTGATAATCGATGATCGGCATTTTAGCAGCGTGATCGTGATAGAGTTTTTTTGCGGTTTCTGTTTGTAACAAAAAATCCGAGGAGATGAATTTGTTCATGGTGTTTGAGGTTTTATTTTTTGCAAAGATACAATTTTTTTCCGATATGCAAAAATCTTTTTTTTATATCAAATTTTTTTCGTATCTTTGTAAAAAATAAAAAAACATAACTTATGGAAAACATCAATTGGGCTGAACTTCCTTTCGGCTATTTCAAAACAGATTACAATGTCCGTTCGTATTTTAAGAACGGCAAATGGAGCGAACTCGACGTTTGCACCGACGAAGCTATTACCATGCACATGGCTGCAACCTGCTTGCACTACGGACAACAGGCGTTCGAAGGCTTGAAAGCCTTTCGCGGAATAGACGGAAAAATCCGTATGTTCCGCTTGGAAGAAAACGCCAAACGCTTAGCCCACTCGGCTCATGGCGTTATGATGGAACCTGTTCCGTTGGACTTGTTCATGGAAGCATGCAAAAAAGCGGTTAAACTCAATGAAAAATTTGTACCGCCTCATGGCACAGGAGCCGCACTGTACCTGCGTCCGTTGTTGATTGGCACAGGAGAGCAAGTGGGAGTTAGACCCGCTACGGAATACACGTTTATCGTGTTCGTTTGTCCGGTGGGACCGTATTTCAAAACAGGTTTCAAACCTGTGAAAATGCAGATCGTTCGCGATTATGATCGTGCTGCACCGCTCGGCACAGGCACCTACAAAGTGGGCGGAAACTACGCCGCCTCACTCCAAGCGAGTGTGCGTTCGCAAACGGAAGGCTTTGCATCGGTGCTTTTCCTTGATGCTAAGGAAAAACGCTATATCGACGAAGCCGGTCCGGCAAACTTTTTCGCCATCAAAGGCAACGAATACATCACACCACGTTCGCATTCTATTTTGCGTTCGATCACCAACATGAGTCTTCGCGAATTGGCGGCAGACATGGGTTTGACGGTAGTTGAACGTCCGATTGCAGTCGAGGAATTGGCAGATTTTGATGAGGCAGGAGCTTGCGGAACAGCAGCAGTAATCACACCCATCGGCGAAATTGTCGATCGTGAAGAAAGAATTTCGTACAAATTCGGCGAAGAAGGCGTGGCAGGCAAGGTTGCAACCGAACTCTACAACCGCCTGCGGGCTATCCAAAAAGGCGAGATTGAGGATAAATTCAATTGGAATACCATCATTGAATAATGTATAAAATTGCGTTTTCCGGTCTCTCTCTCGGACATCATACGTTCGAATTTTTTGTGGACGATGCGTTCTTTGCAGAAATGTGGCGTGTTGCATCTCCACAAAACGATAACGAATTTTCAAATTGTCATGTCAATATCAAAATCAATTTGGAAAAAACCGAACGATTTTTGAAATTGGATTTTCAATTTGATGGTCATTATGTGGTGCCGTGTGACCGATGTCTGGATCCTATTGAAATCCCTATCGAACATGATGAAACCTTGATTGTGAATTTCGGCAATGAAAACGATTTCGACAGCGAAGTTTGGACGATTTCTGCGAAAGAACATGAGTTGATTTTGAACGCTTTTATCTACGAAACGCTGGTGCTTTTACGTCCGTTTAGCGTGATGCACGAGATTGAGGATTGCAATCAGGACATGATTGAAAAATTGCAGATAGAGACGGGCAATGTCCCATCTCCACAGCAAAACGACCCGCGTTGGGAAGCTCTGAAAACCTTAAAAGACAAGCTCGACAAGCAATGATTGCGATTGAAAATACATTGATCTCCGACGAAATTTTAACCGAATGTTTTTATTGTAATCTCAATGTTTGCAAGGGTTCTTGTTGTGTGGAGGGCGATGCCGGGGCTCCGTTGAATGAAGATGAAATCTGTTTTTTGGAGGAGCATATCGAAATTATTAAACCCTATCTCACGGAAAAAGGTCGGGAAGTCATTGAAAACATTGGTGTTTTCGAAATTGCCGTAGACGATTCGATTGTTACGCCGCTTGTCAATCGCCAAGAATGTGCTTATATCTCTTTTTCCGAAAACGGCATGGCTGAATGTGCTATCGAAAAAGCCTTTGAAGACGGAAAAATTTCGTTTCAAAAACCGATTTCGTGTCATCTTTATCCGATTCGCATTTCGACACTTCGACCCGGCTCAACGACTGAAAGCGACCACGAAGCCCTCAACTACGATCGCTGGAAAATCTGCGATCATGCTCGTCTTGAAGGACAACAAAAATCCGTTAAAATTTTTCAATTTCTCAAAAATCCGCTTATTCGGAAGTATGGTGTGGAATGGTACGAACAGCTTGTTTTTGCAGAGAAAGAATTGTTTGCCAAGCCATAAAAAACAACGTTACAATTTTTTAATTTGGGTATTTCAAAAAAAAGTTGTATCTTTGCATTAACAAACCAACACTAAACCCACATAACTGAATGTCAATCAGAACGAAAACTCTTGAGCTTCGACGTCGTATGTCGGATGCCCTTCAAGGGGGCGGCGAAAAAGCCGTTGAAAAACAAAAAGCCACCGGAAAACTCACGGCTCGTGAGCGTATCCTGAGCATTCTTGATCCCGATTCTTTTCACGAATATGACCTTTTTGTCGAACATTCGGGACGCGAATTCGGCATGGATAAAAAGTATTTGCCGGGCGATGGCGTCATCACGGGAACGGGCACTATGAAAGGGCATCCCGTATGTATTTTTGCTCAAGATTTCACCGTTGCGGGGGGGTCTTTGGGCTATATGCACGCCAAAAAAATTACTAAAATCATGGATCACGCCATGAAATTGAAGGTGCCTTTGATTGGCATCAACGATTCCGGCGGTGCACGGATTCAAGAGGGTGTGAACGCTCTTGCAGGCTACGGCGATATTTTTTATCGCAACACTGCTGCATCGGGCGTTATTCCTCAGATTTCCGTGATTCTCGGTCCGTGTGCAGGAGGTGCGGTTTATTCGCCTGCTCTCACGGATTTCGTGTTTGTGGTGGATAAAATCTCCAAAATGTTTATCACCGGTCCGGAAGTTATCAAGTCTGTTTTGGGAGAGGATATTTCTCAAGAGGATTTGGGTGGTGCTCGCGTTCACGCCGAAATCACCGGAAATGCTCACTTTTTCGCGGAAAGCGAAGACGAATGTTTCCATCAAATCAAAAGTTTGATTAGTTATATTCCGTTCAACAACACGAAAAAAGCCGATTCTTTTCCTGTAAAAAATCCGAAAACCAAAGAATATAAAGTTGAAAATTTCTTTCCGGCGAATCCGAAAAAACCTTATGATGTCCGCAATATCATCAAATCCATTGCCGACAATTCGGATTTCTTGGAAATTCAAGAATTGTTTGCTCCGAATATTGTGATTGGCTTTGGTCGAATCGGTGGCGATACGGTTGGTTTTGTAGCCAATCAGCCACTTTGTATGGCGGGCGTTTTAGACGTTGACAGTTCCGATAAAGCTGCGCGATTTATTCGCTATTGCAATGCGTTCAACATTCCGTTGGTTACGTTTGTTGACCTTCCGGGATACCTTCCGGGAATTGATCAGGAATATGCGGGAGTGATTCGCCATGGGGCGAAAATTCTTTACGCATACTCGGAGGCAACCGTTCCGAAAATTACGATTATTCTCCGCAAAGCTTACGGCGGTGGGTATATCGCCATGTGTTCAAATCACTTGAAAGCCGATTTTGTGTTTGCTTGGCCTACGGCGGAAATTGCGGTGATGGGTCCGGAAGGTGCGGCAAATATCATTTTTAGAAGTGAAATTATGGCAGCGGATAATCCGGAGGAAATGCGTCAGAAAAAAATCGCCGAATATCGCGAAAAATTTGCAAATCCTTATGTTGCTGCGGCTTATGGTTATGTGGATGCTGTAATTAAACCTGAGGAAACTCGCCGTTATATCATTCATTCGTTAAATATCTCGAAAAATAAAGTTGAGGTTTCGCCTGTGAAAAAACACGGACTTCCTCCATTCTAAAAAACGATTATTATGAGTAAAACCGAACATACCGATAAAACCCCAAAATCGCAACCGATTCAGCGTTATGCGATGCAGAAAGTTCTCACTGCTGTGAATGCCAATCATATCACGGCTTTTATGCCCGGAACTGTTGGGCAAATTTTTGTAAAAAAAGGCGAAAGCGTGAAAAAAGGTCAAACCATCATCATTCTCGAATGTATGAAAATGGACAACGAACTGACCGCACCTTTCGATGCAAAAGTCAAAACCATTCACTTCAAAACCGGCGAAAATGTAGTGAAAGACGCAGTTTTGATTGAGTTGGGTTGATATTTTTGGGTTCTGCTGAAAAAATTATGCGTACTCTATAACAGCATCATATTTTCCCTCGTAAATTTCAAATTGGTCAATAGAACATTCGTTATCACCCCACATTAAAGTACCACAATCAATGTAAAACTGTTTGAATAATTCAAGGGGAATGAATTTGCGTACTAACGCCCAATTGTGGTTTTTGAAGAAACTTTCCAAATCAATGACCTTGATAATCCCATCATCAAACGTTACCTCTATCAAGTATTCGTACAGATATTTTGCTTTGATTATCATGTTATTTGATTTTTGTTGTTATTTCTATTATGGTAACCTTATTGCCGGCTTGAAGTTGTTTGTATGCAAACAATAAAGAATCTTTTTTTACTGAGATAAATTTTTTAATACTTCTCATTTGAGCAGGCGTAAATTTTCCTTTCTTTACCTCGTACTTTACGTAAGTGACCACGCCGTCCTTTTCATAAAGAAAAATCCTCAGTACATTATTTCCTACGGTAACGTGTGCGTGTATGGGCAAATGGTCGCCTGCAGGGAACGAAAAATCTATACCTAAGTACCTATAAACTTTCGACATATTACTAAAACTTTCTGCAAAGTTACAAAAAATATACGACTTGAGCAAATTTTTTTGATAGTTCAAAAAAAAATCGTATCTTTGCAAAAAATTCCGTAAGGGCGAAGTATGCATCGCCTCTACAAAAAAATAATTCGCCTATGAAAAAATCGCGTAGTTAATTACGCAAAAACATACTGAAAAGCGTTAGCCTTTCGTCTTGTCTTTTGAAACTTCAACACTTCAATTTACATCAAGACGAGTAAAGCAAACGCCCACGGGAGACCGTGGGCATTACTCGGAATATTTGATGTAGAAGGTAGTTGAAGACCTCAAAAGACAGATACGACATAAAGAGTAATCGCCTCCGGTTTTTTTTATTGCAAAAAATAAACAACCGAGCCCACGAATTAAACCAAGTAAAACATTATCCATAATTGAATGGAATATCACATAGAAGACATAAAGAATATTAGAGAAGAATTAAACTGGAGAGTTAAAATTGCATACACTTCAACTACCATATTTTATGGAGTTATAACTTTTGTAGTTGGTTTATTCATGACAAAAGATGGTTACAAAGCTTTGGATGTAGGTAACAAAGATTTCTTTATTCCGTTAGCATCTACAATCGCTATCATGATGTCGTTGTTCGCTGCTACTTTGACCGCCAATCATTTGATAGAAAAGAAAATAGAATTATACATACTGCAAATTCAAAAAAAGATATTAAAAAAGTCAGAGCATGTAGAGATTGATACACCACAATTTTCTTGGATTAGTTTTCTTTATGCAGATGAATATGTATATAGTAAATCCATGCAAAAACTTCATAATTTTGCACTTGCTGTGTTCCCTGCACTTCAATACGGGCTACCTAATGCTATCTCCATATTTATTTTATGTGCTATATATTACCATGGTTTTTCTGATGGGTTTTCTGGGGCACATACAATGACGATAATATACTATATTTTTGTATGCGTTATGTCCGTTTCCTCGTCTTTATTAGCGATTGTGTTTTTGATATTTTTTTTGAAAGTAAAGGCTGCGCATCGTGATTTCTTTTATGATCATATTCATTTATATTTTAAGACTAACGAGCATAAACAATTCTATCATAATCATATTCATAAACGCTTAAAAATTACCGAACATGAAAAAAAGTAAACGTGTTTTTAAAAACATACTATTAGGTATTTTGATTTTCATTGGTTTGTTTATTGTTGACATATTGTTGAGCCTATCTCCAACTTTATTCACACCACATTCCAACGATAAACCAATAACGAACTATACAATAACTGCGCATAGAGGTGGGGGTGGTACAGAATATCCGGAAAATTCTATTTCGGCAATAAAAAATACAATAGAAAACGGTAAAGCAGACAGAATAGAAATAGATGTTCATCAGACAAAAGACGGAGTGTTGGTTGTCATGCATGACAAGTCTATTAATAGAACCACAACAGGTAGAGGTTTGATAAAAGATTTTTCATATCAAGAATTAACACAATATCATTTGAAAAATTCCAAGAATAAAGAAGGCATACCTTTGCTCGCAGATGTCATTAATGCCATTGATGGTAAATGTGAATTGGTTATAGAACTGAAATATGGACATCCTTTTTATCCTGAAATTGAACAAAGAACGGTTGATATAATAAAAAAGCACAATGCTGAAAGTTGGTGTATGATACATTCTTTTGATGATGACATTTTGCAAAAGGTGCGTAGTATAGACACTTCTTTGCACTTACACAAATTGTTATTCGTTGAGTTAAGGCTTTTACCAATCATAATAGACAATAAAATTAGATTTAAATCCATTAAGGACTACCCATTTGTAGATGATTTTAGTGTCTTTTATCCGTTTGCTAATAGAAAAATCATTAAAAGAGCAAAGACAATGGATAAAAAAATAAATGCTTGGACAGCCAATAAAGATAAAACAAAGCAGAAATTATTACAAATAGGAATAGATGGAATAATTACAGATATTCCTTAAATGCCTAAATTTTAAACAAAACAAATATTCACTATGAAAAAGACATTACTTCTCCCAACCTTGTTTGTTCTCGCAGCTTTAAGCTTGCAAGCCCAAACGGTGAGCAACCTCCGAACCGCTTTCACCGACAAAGCAGAAGCCCGGAAAAGTGCGGTGCAATGCGTGTGGATCGGCGGCGTGTGTTGGGCAACCCACAACCTTAAGGCTCACGGCGAATTTGTAGATAATCCGGAAGACTACGGCGCACTTTTCCAATGGGGGCGACGGGGCGATGGACACGAACAGCGAACAAGCACACGCTACCCGAACGACAATGATGATTGGGAAGATGGCGTTGTTAGCGGTGTAGGCAATTTTGATGCTAACGGTCAGATAGTAAGTAGCCACGCTGCATTTGGCAAGTTTATCAAACAAATCGTCTTCCCTTATGATTGGCGCGATCCGCAAGACAACTTCTTATGGAACTCAAGCACGGCAAGCAACCCGGTAAAAACGGTCAACGACCCTTGTCCTCCGGGGTGGCGTATGCCAACAGAAACGGAACTTAACGCACTTGCAACACTTCCCACCTCGCAAAGGGTATGGACGACAAATTGGAATGGGACAGGTATTAACGGTTATGTTTTCGGAACCGTCCCCGAAACCATTTTTCTGCCCGCGGCGGGCTGCCGCGGCATCAGCAGTGGGTCGCTCCTCGGCGTGGGGACGGATGGCTACTATTGGAGTAGTACAGTCAGTGGGGCGAGCGCCAGGCACTTGAACTTCTACAGTGGCTTCGTGTACACGAACCCCAACGCCCGTGCGACCGGACTATCCGTTCGTTGCGTAACCTTATGTCCGCCAACATTCGACACGATAAACTTAGATTCATGCGACCAAATTACCTACAATAGCATGGTGTTTTTCAAGGACACTATCTTTACGGATACCCTTGTAAACGCTGCCGGTTGCGATAGTTTGCTTACGGTAAATTTAACGATTTATCCATCTTATGCTCATCAGCAAGATTTGTTTGGCTACGATTCGTTGGAATTTATGTCGCGGTATTACTATAGCGACACTATTTTAACCCATGCCTACCAAACCTCCAACGGTTGCGACAGTGTTGTGGAAACGCATATCTTTGTTTCGCTCCCACCCAATATCGTCGTGTATTGGCATCGCATCCTCGCCGTCCCCAACTGGCGAAACTTGGACGAATTCCGCTATGCCACCTATTATTGGTATAAAGACGATGCGCTACTCCCGCAGAGCAACAAAGACCACATCGAGGTAGGCTCGCCCATCCCCGCCGGAAAATATAATGTTTCGGTGCATTACGGAGGCATGGAAATTCTCTATTTGGAACGCATTTTCGAGCGTCCGTTTGGCATTTCTGCATATCCCAATCCCTTGCATATCGCTGAGGAATTAATCATCGAATCCGTTGGCAATGCCATTAGGCGGGTGGAGGTGTTTGATGCCAACGGTGTGTTACAAAAAATACCCATTCGTTTGGGTACGGGCGTAGGGGCGTATTGCATACGCCCCGCCAACGATTGCGACCAATGCCAACAGGGCGTATGCAATACGCCCCTACGGATATCCGGTTTCAAAAACCCGGGCATGTATATTTTGAAAATCCATTTTGATGACCATACGGTTGAAACCCTAAAAATTATTGTAAAATGACAAACCGAATTTTGATATTATTTTTTGTATTCACAATTGCGAATTTCATCGCACCCGTAGGGGCGTATTGCATACGCCCCCATGAAC
>WRKV01000085.1 GCA_009777915.1 Bacteroidales bacterium
CTTGCCCCCACACGCTGCCATCGCAACGGCAACTACTGCTAATAACATCAATTTTTTCATAGGTTTCAAAATTTAGAAAGTGCAAAGATACGAAAAAAATTCAATAATCAACAATAAAAATAAAATAATTATCATGTAACATAACAAAATAGTGGTCGGTTTCGCAGAGTGTGTTTTTTCTCATAATTGGTTTGTTGGTTTATTTATTCTCTGCGAACACCGCCACCACTGCAAAAAAACTAATGATATGGATTCAACAATTTTAATTCTGATTTTAACCAATGTGCTTACCGTTTTGGGAAGTGCCTTTTTGAATTGGCAAACTTCGAAAAAATCGAAACACGATATTGCCGAATTGAATCAAAAAATGAAACATGACCGTGAAGAATTTGAGCAAAAACTCGATGCGGAAAAGGCAAAAACATGGGACTCGTCGGTAAACAACTTGCTTGAATCCTTTAACAAGGTTACCGAGCGAAACGAGAAACTAACCGAAACTTATATGATTTCGGAAGAAAAACGAATGAAGTATTTTGATACAGTCATTTCTCAAAAAGGCATCATCGAGGAACAAAACAATAAAATTGAACGTTTAACACGAACGGTTTCGGAGCAATGCAGAAAGATTGAAGAGTTGAAAAAGGCACTCGAAAATCATATCATTTGCACTTGCAAAGTAAATGAAACAAAATCTAAAAACAAGTTATGAAAACCACCACACTTCTTGGCAATACGTCAAACAGCCCCAAAGAGGTTAAAGTTCCGATGAATCCGCAACCTCAAACAGACTTGCAAAAGAGAATACAAGAATCTGTCAATACCCACGCATCAAAAACACAGGGCAGAAAGCAGGATTATTTGGTTATCCATTGCACAGCAACGCCCGAAGGCAGGAACGTTACATCTGCCGAAATCAAAATATGGCACACATCTCCACCGCCAAAGGGCAATGGTTGGAAACACGTTGGCTATACGCATATTTTTCATTTGAACGGCGGCGTTGAACAGTTAGTTGCAAACGATGATGATGGCTGGGTAGACACGTGGGAAGTTACTAATGGTGTTGCGGGATACAACAGCAACTCGAAACATATCTGTGTTGTTGGCGGACTGTCGAAAGACGGAAAAACAGCAAAGGATACTCGCACACCGGAACAGAAAAAAAGCCTTGAAAAGTTTGTAAAAGATTTTCACAAAAAACACCCGACAGTACATATATGCGGACACAACGAACTTGCATCAAAGGCGTGTCCGTCGTTTGATGTGCAGGCATGGCTGAAATCAATAGGAATAAAAAATCCAAAAATATATTAACATGAAAAATTTAAGTAGAATAATGGTTTGCTTTGGATTGCTCATAGTGGTGCTGTCGGCAACTATGAGTTGTTGCTCAAAGCGACGACTCGAAAAAAAACATTTGGCTGAGGTTACGAAATTTCACCAAACCATCGCGAATCAAAAGGAATTGTTAGAGAGTGCAAATTTTAAGTTAGACAGTTTAATGTCTGTGCCGGCAAAGATTGATACGGTTATCAAACACACACAAATCATCATTGACCATACGGACTCCCTTGTTCGTATAAATAATGAGATGCTGATGAGGTTGAGGGGGATTCAATTCGATACGGATACCATCAAAAGCATATTACGTTCCGGCAATCGTTTTACGGAATCCTTCAAACAGGCAGATCGGGCATTTGATTCAATCGTTGGCGTTCGGAGGTGGTGATGGATTTTGATTTTGTCAATTCAAATTTTTTTTGTATCTTTGCAAAAAATTAAGATGCCATGACAACCGTAAGCTCACGTGTATTTTCCGCCAATCCTACTCACTACTTGAATTTAGCAGTTAGGGAAAGAGTCGCAGTCAAGCGAGGAAAAATGCTATTTAGAATCACACCGGAACCACAATTCGAAAACATTAGTCCGAGTGGTGATCCGTACTGGGCGGATCCCAGAAATGTTGCAGAATTGGAACACAGGATTAAATTATCAAAAGAAGGAAAAAATCCAATCGTTGCAACACTTCGTTCAAGTGAGGATATTAAAAATTTCTTGAATTCTTTATGATGTACACATTAGATTTTAAGGATAGAGCAAAGGAAGATGCTAAACGGTTGAAAAAATCGGGCGACAAACAAGCATGGAAAAAATTTGAAACCTTATTGGAAGAGCTTGAAATTCATCCCGAAACCGGAACAGGAAGACCGGAACGTCTTAGATATCAAGAAGGGAATAAATGGTCTCGCCGAATTTCAGAAAAACATCGAATGGTTTACGAAATTTTCGAACATACCGTTACGGTTGAGATTATCCAAACCTACGGACATTACGACGATAAGTAATAGTTCCAAATGTTTAACCATTGTTTAACCAAGCCCTAAAACCCAAAAGACTAATTAACTGAATTAAAAATAAATACCCCTAAAAAGTCGGAAGGCTGGCAGTCAAAAGGTCGACGGTTCGATTCCGTTACTCTCCACACCTCAAAAGCCCGCTAAAACAGACATTTTGGCGGGTTTTTGATTTTTATGCTTTGAAAATAAATTTGTATATTAAAAAAAAGGCGACGCATGCGTCGTCGCCTTTACAAAACCACCTCTAACGCACGCAACGCAAGGCAAGCCCAGAACCCTTTGGGTTCCAACTCATTGGAAAGACCCTATGGCCGCCCGTCTCACGGATGGAAAAATTGTGCGAATGTGTAGCATTGCGCATTGAAGATGACCAGTAAATCGAATACACTCCTGTAAGAGTGATCGCTTGCGAGGTATAGCGAGAGCCACCCCAAATGCCTCCCGGAGTGGGGATGGCATCGGCTCCACCTCCGCCACCGGATGCGTGAGTGTACCACCCAAACTGATCTGTGATGGAAACTCCGTTGACCGTATCGTATCGTTCAATTCCATTACCACCCAAAGCCACATCCAAATTCACAAAATCCTGACAAGTCGGAACACGCCAACCATCACCCGGAGGACACAACTGGCTGGCAAAACGATGTACCATACACCAAGAATAGTAATGACCGTGAAACCCCACGTCGGGTTGGCGGGCTTGACGACAATCGGCAACAGCTGAATCGTTGGCAAACGCATTACTATTGGAAGTATTTCCCTTTGCACAACCCGGAGCACGTACAACATCAGACCATTCTTGAGTGAAGCCACTGCCCGTAATAATCCAGGTTTCATTGGAAGCAAAATAAGGCGTGCCAAGCGTGAACGTGAGAGCATTGTTGTTGCAACCCGTTTCGCCAACCCAAGGCGTGCAAGCGGGAACAACAATATGCTTTCCACTGGTGTTAGTTGTTGTAACCGTTCTACCGCAACCGTCGGTTGCAACAGCGTAGTAGTACACGCCACTAAGGTTTACGGTTGCTGAGGTTGGTGGGGTGAATGTGTTGGTTTGTGCACCATTGGCTGAACCCAAGTTTATGCCACCGCTATTGGTTGCAGTGGTGTTCGAAAACCATTGTATGGTAATCGGTGGCATACTGCCTACAGGATCAGCGGTGAGCGTGAGCGTAGAATCAAAAGCTATGTTTTGGGGTGTGGCTTGGTCGATGGTGGGTGTAACCGTGCCGATGATGGGCGGTCCTGCTACGGTGATGCTACCATGTAGCAACTCCACGCCACAGGTATTGCTTACAGTGTAGTGATGAGTGCCGATGGCTGTTGGCGCACCTCTGATAATAACAGGTGCCGAATGCTCCCGATTCTCGGGCGGACCCGAAATTATGATGCCCGGAGGCGTGTTGATAGACGCAAAACGCGTACCATCCGTCCACCAATTAATGATCAGAGTTCGTCCGATGACCGACGGAAATTCGATCTCCTCTATCTGCTCGCCAGGGCAAAGAGTCTGATGCAAGGGTGCGTCAGGGCACCACTGCGGGATAGGGCAATGAGCAAAACTTTTGATTGCAAAAGTTGCGACAAGGATTAAGATTAGGGTGATTTTTTTCATAAGTATTTTGGTTTAGATTGTTTGACTTTTTACAATAAAAAAAACGGACTTACTATCCGTTTCAGAGGTTTTAGACGACCCGAAGTATGAACAAGCAAGCCCGCCATTAGCGAGCATTCACTTATTCTTATACTTCTTGAAAGTGTCTAAATTTCTGAAACAAGAATACAGCAACGCCGTTTATTATGTTTTCGTTTTTTTACATATTTTTTAATTAAAAAATTAGACTGCAAAGATACGATTTTTTTTTGACATACAAAAAAATTTTTGTTCAATTCAGATATTTTTTGTAACTTTGCAAAAAATTTAGATGCCATGACAACTGTTAACTCACGTGTATTTTCTGCCAATCCTACTCACTACTTGAATTTAGCAATTAGGGAAAGAGTCGCTGTCAAGCGAGGAAAAATGCTATTTAGAATCATGCCGGAACCACAATTCGAAAACATTAGTCCGAGTGGTGATCCGTACTGGGCGGATCCTAGAAATGTGCAAACATTGAAAGACTATGATAGGCAACGTGCCGAAGGGAAAATTAAATCCCACATTTTGACACCCGAAAAACAGAAAGAGTGGTTTGCGGAATTATGAGATATTCAATCCGATACTTAGATACAGCAGAATACGGTCTGCTTAAACTCCGAAAATCGGGAGATAAACAAGCCTTGAAAAAATTAGAGGTATTGATAGAAGAACTAAAAGTTCATCCAAGGGCAGGAACCGGAAGACCCGAACAGCTCAGATATCAAACCACCGAGAGATGGTCTCGCCGAATTTCAGAAAAACATCGTTTAATCTACGATATTTTCGAACATACCGTTACGGTTGAAATCATTCAAGTTTACGGACATTACGATGATAAGTAATTATTTCAAATGTTTACCGACGGAAAACCGCAACTAAGGACAAGGTATAAGCCCTAATCCTTTCTTTTGTTGGTCTCGCCTTATTTTTGAAGCTTCCGAACGGGAAAAAGACAGGCGTAACTTGACTCCTGCCGTTGTTGAGTTTATTTTGTCGGCAAAGGCTAATAAAGGTGTGGAATGCAGGTCGGGTGCGATGTAGTCGTTGAGTGATTTTCGTTGATT
This sequence comes from Bacteroidales bacterium, assembly GCA_009777915.1. Lineage (GTDB taxonomy): Bacteria > Bacteroidota > Bacteroidia > Bacteroidales > P3 > WRKV01. The sequence continues at coordinate 5,058 of WRKV01000085.1, forward strand.
TTTGACAGGGTCGGTCAAGCCGTAGTCGAGATAAGCACCGGTATAGAGAATCGCGTTCTTGCCCACACGCCACTTCATGCCCGCTTCAAAAGCGAGTGCCACATGCAGTGCGAGATCGAAAGATCCGGTAGTGATTCTGCCGTCGTACAAGCCTAACCCCGCAATTTTCTGTGTCGCTGCCCAATTGTCGGCTGCCGGATAATAGGCGGCATTGTAAAACGTTGCAACTCCCGATTCATAGGTCGTTTGATACCTAAAAAGTATCTTTGTCCCGCCCATTGCATAAAAACCGTGTGGTGCGAGATTCGACTGAAACTGCAACATCACGGGAATACTCAGAAAAGTCGTTCTCTGATGTTCACTGTAATCGGACATATTCGTGTGCAAATCGAAATATTCACCATTAGCATCAAGCAATCCGCGAGTAAGCGTTCTTAAACTATCCACACGGATATCCATATTGCTTATGCCCCATCCTGCTGCCAGATGCACACCCATATAACGGTTCAGAAACACCGTAAAACCAACTCCTGCCTCCCCACTAAAACCCGCAGTAGAAGCCTCTTTCGACAACGACACAGGTAGCCCGCCTCCGGTATGCACAACAAATTCGTTGGACGGTTTTTGTGCTGACAACTGCGTGCTTGCTACGGCAAGTAATATGGCAAATAATTTAATTTGGTTCATGTGTGCTTTAATGGACGAGGATTTTGAGTTGTCGGTTATCAATGTGTATCACATACATTCCGGCAGGAAGATTCAGGGTAAGCGTAATGATGCTGTCGGTGGCAATGGCTTTGTGGACAAGGGATCCAAAGCGGTCGTAGATCTGTATCGGACTGCCTTTTGTGAGACCGGCAAGGGTTAGCATACTGCCCGACTGCACAGGATTTGGATACACGACAAGTTCGGTGGCATGGTTCTGCACGTCAGCAATGTCGGTAGGTTGAGCATTATCAGGTGCAAAAACTTTTTGAGAAGAGTATATGGTGCGACCATCTTTGGTCGTTATTTGAAACATATAATGGGTTGGTGCCGTCTCCAAAAAGTCATCGCTATTGTATCCTGCCGAATAGCTAAACTCGTCAATGGTGCGTGTATCCACTTCCTCTATGCCATTTTTGAACCATCGGCAGCCGATTGTTTCGTAGCCGTTTTCTCTCAATTTTCTGAGATTTAACATGAGGGTGTTGTTCCAAAGAACCATAACATAGGTTTCAAAATCAAGTTCGGACGTATAGAAATTAGCAACAACTTCCGCATCTTTTGTAGCAACAAACACATAAGGGTTAGCCGTTGAAACCATCACACCATCTATAGTCCAATTTACAAAGATGTAGCTTCCGTTGGGTGTTGCCGTGAGGGTCATTTCCGTGATGCCGCTGATAGCCGGTCCTCCACCTGTAACAACGCCTCCGCCGGGCGGATTGGACGATATGCTAATCTGCACGATGTTGGTACATACCACCTGCAAGGTCCCGTTGATATGCTCGACAAACACATAGTTGTCAGCCTTTCCGCCACTCACGATCACTTTTTCCGGATGTTCGCCTGCTACGGATCTGTCGATATCGCCGGGGATGTGTACTGTAGGTTTTTCGGTCAGCACATTGTCGTCATCACCACAGACCAAACCACTAATCTCATACCAACCTCCCATAGAGGCGGGAAGATCTGCGTTGCATGGCAACAGGTAATCGCGGGCTGTAACGCTGAGTGGTCTTGGAAGAATAGTCAAGGAGCCTACCTCAAGACGGCAGCCCGGTGCAATTTCTATCATAATGTCGTAGCTGCCTGCATCTACCGGTTCGGCATCGAGAACCTCGTTGTAAAAGACCGGAAAAAAACCTGTTCCATCCGGACGTGGCAAAGAAATAGACTTCGGTGTGCAATCGTACAGCACATGGGTCTGAAAGAGATAGTCGGCTTGTCTCGAATGGCGGGTAATCCTCAGCGTATAGTCGCTATACAACGTGGTATCTATGGTTGATATGATTCGGATATAAAAGTCATTTTCGCCCCAATCAAGGTCAACAGAACGGGGATTTTCATACAGCGGATGAGCCTCGTTTTCAGAAATAACGGTGGATACCTCACTGTTCGAATACGCAGCATAGACCTGAAAAATTGCCTCCATAGAGTTGCACTCGTAATCTATAATGGAAAGGGTAAAGAGGTCGTCTGCCTCTCGTATCGCCTCATACAGCACACCGTTGATGGTAACAACAATACGCTCGATATCGGTAATATCTCTCACGGCTAAAACTCCTGCCTTAAAATCAAGTACATAGTTGGGATTAGGCGTTGCACCTGACTTAAACCCTACGCCGACTCTTTCCGGATAACTACCAAAAGGGAGATTTTTAATTTCCTCATCGCTACCATTGATGAACACTTCGAGAATAGCCCTGTTATCATCTACTGCACAAATCATATCCGTAAGAATGCCACTATCATAATTTTCGTAAAACTGATACTTGACCTCCTCCGGAGGAAGTGGATTGAGATAGGCATAAGTTGGGACGGAACCTTGCAGCATATTGACTGCATCTGCAACCACAGTAAGCGGTTTGGGTGCAATGGTGTAATCGCCCATGTTAACACCGTATACAGGACAATAAGCACTGTTTTCGGGAACCCGCAAGACATCTATCAAGATAGCGTAGATTCCTGCATCGGTCGGTGGTGTAACGGTTCCGTTGTAATGCACTCTCAGCCAATCCTCAGGGTGCGGTATGCCGTTTAGTGGCGTTATCTCAATGGCTTGGGTGTCGCAATTGTACATGGTGCTATTGGTAAAATCAAAATCCGCCACTGTGGGGAAATCGTCCCATTCTAACAGTTCCACGTTTTTTATTTCCAAAAATCCTGTATTGGTGCCGTTTTCATAGAGAATACCAACGAGATCATCAGTAGAATAGCCCCATACGGCAAATGTAGATGTTGTTTCCGGATCTCTTGTGAGGTCTACATCGCTACCAATGCAGTATGTGGTGTTGATGGGATTCCAGGCAATCACCATGCCCGTAGCCGTAGCACCGGTAAACGCCGTTGAGAGGATCACGTTAGAGTCGCCGTTAATACTTCTGCCCTGTATATCGTCGCCGTACGCAAACACGACCCCTCCGTTGATGTCAATCGGTCTTGTTTCTGTGTTGATAGCCGGTCCTGTGGTTGCCCTCACGGTACCACCACTCACGGTAACGGCAACGGGCGGGTTTGTTCCGGAGGCGGTAGTCGCAAAAATTGCCGTGCCCGAATCGGTTGCTATGACCAAGCCTCCACTAACGGTAACGGTGTTGTTGGGACCTGTGGCGGAAATCGCTCTGCCTGTGCCTGTTTCCACGATTCCACCACTGACGGTAACCGTACTGTTTGTACCGGTAGTAGAGATTGAAAGTGCTGAGCCTGCTACGACCTTTCCTCCACTGACAACTACGTTACCGGAGGTTCCTGTGGTTCTGATGGCATAGTAGCCTGTCGAGGTCGCTGCTGTTTCCACGATTCCTGAACCTTCAACGTTGATGGTGGTGTTTGCTCCGGAGGCAGAAATTGCCGTACCGTAAGATGAGGTGTTGCGAACGATCCCATCGCAGACACTAACTGTGCTGTTTTGTCCTATGGTTATCGTCTGACTGCCGCTACTACTAACTATTCCGCCACTTACACTGATTTCGCTGTTCGCTCCGGCGGATATTGTAGAACCACTACCACCAACCACTCCGCCACTGACGGTAACGGTGATAGAGCCTACCGCCAACGATTCGGCAATAATACTTCCGTTAACCTCTCCATCGCTGACGGCGACCGTGCTGTTTTGTTCAACAGTGATGGTTCCGTTAACCGTTCCTCCACTAACATTGACTTCACAATTCTGTCGGGTAGTGATTCCCGAATTGACCGTTCCACCACTTACATTGATTTCGCTGTTTTGTCCGGCAAAGATTCCTATCAAACCCACACTATTAATGTCATGGACGATTCCTCCTTTGATGTTCACTACGATCCTGATGTTTGTATTATTGATTGTGGAAATCGCCCTTGGTGAGCCTTGCACCCGTCCGCTATCTGTAACATTAACCGTTGTGTTTTCGGCAACGGAAATGGCGGTGATCCCCATGATTACATTTCCACCACTAACAGTAACTGTTCGGTTCTCTCCGGAACAAATAATCGAAACTTGGGCACCTCTCACCGTACCACCCGAAACAAAAACATCGCCTACGGTTTGAATGGCAATACTGCCACCTTCGGAAGCGTTTATATAACCTCCCTTGATTTCGATTCGGTTGTTCAATCCGGTAGCATATATTGCCGTGCAGTTGACACTGTTTGCACTTACCTCACCATTGTTGATAATGATGTTACTGTTATCGCCGGTAGTACGAATCACAATGCTGCTGCCACCACCGCCTGTCCGCATTGTGCCATCGTTTAGGGTTACATTGCCACCGGCTTGAATCGCGATACTGCTGCCTCCATCGCCTGTCCTTACTGTGCCGCTATCTATAATTACATTGCCATGATCGTTGGTTAGAATGCCTATGCTGAAACCGCCGTTGCCCGTCATCACCGTGCCTTTTGCATTCACAACAACGTGTCCGTTGGTCTGAATGGTGATACTATTGCCCCCATCGCCTGTTCTTATTTCGCCGTTGTTGATTTGGAGTGTACTGCTCGAACTGCCGCTGCCGGTAATGTTCAGCAATGTAACGTAGCTACTCAATGTGCCGAAAAAATCTGCACTTCCCGTGAGGGTTGCTTCCCAAGTTAGAGTTACGTTAGGAGCCGTAACATTGAATACTATGCTGCCGGTAGCGTTTAAGAGCGTACCTGTTATGGTCGTATGGGTCGAAACCGTGTAGGTTTGTCCGCTACCGGATGCCGTAGAAATGTCGATAGTTTGTGCTCTCGCCGTTGCAGATACCACTAACAAAGCAAGCATCAACAGCCATGTGAAAAGTTTGGAGCATTTTTTCATAACGAACATTTTTACATCTAAATCCGACCACAAAGATACGAAAAAAAAACGAAATGTTATGCATTTCGTTTTTTTAATTTACGATTTACTTGGGCGAGGCATGCCTCGCCCAAGAGTGAATAGTGATTAGTGAATAGTAGGGGCGAGGCATGGCTCGCCCAAGAGTGAATAGTGATTAGTGAATAGTGAGGCAGAATGGTAAATCGTAAATTCGTAAATTGTAATTTAAATTCCCCTCCTTTGGAGGGG
>WRKV01000086.1 GCA_009777915.1 Bacteroidales bacterium
CATGCCGATAATAAACAGGTTAAAATTTTTATTAACTAAACACCGATGAACAAAGCCAAACTATTAATCACCCTACTCGCCATAAGCACCTTGCACCTCTCCGCACAACGACCCTCCAACGAGTTCTCCATTTCCGGTGGAGCGGGGCTGTCTCTATTAGTCTCGAACGATGCGTCTGCTACGGGTCTCAATCCGAGTGCGGGGATAGGCTATACCCTGTTTTTCAGTGAGCATGTCGGCTTGCATATTGGTGCAGAGTGGAGCATGAACACAATGGATATCCGTGTGGATCATTCGGAAAGGATTACATTAGGATTGACGGATGCTAACGGTCTTCGTTACAATTTGCACACAACCCTTTCCGGCTATGAAGAGAACCTGAATTCCATGTTTATCTCTGTGCCTGTGATGCTACAGTTTCAGGCGAATCCGACAACGCATAGTTTCTATGCTATGGGTGGTGCAAAGATACTTCTGTTTCATGGAACGAGCTATGAATCCAAATTGGAAACCTACCACAATGCTGCGTACTATCCGGATTTTTACAATTGGGCATCAACGCAGACTTTTGCGGGATTAGGCAGGTTTAGCGGCAGAACCACTTTTGGCAATACCGGTCTTGATATGCATCTTTTGCTCTCGCTCGAAACGGGCATGAAATGGCGTATTGGCGAGAACACGTTTCTTTACACAGGTGCATATCTCGACTATGGGTTGAGTGATCCTTTACGGGGTCTGCGCGTGCCTGTTAGCGACTATATCGCAACTGCCGAAGTGCAAAGTCGCCAAGCACCTTTGCTGACATTTTCCGACAAGGTAAATATGATGACGGTAGGTATTAAGTTGCGATTAGCTTTTGCTCGATCATCAACACCAAAAATGCGGCAAGCTCCAAGGAGAGTGATGGTGCCTTGTCCTCCCGGTTGGTTTGGATATATGCATAAACACTAACTCCTGTCGATCTCTTATGGAATCTGTAAAGAGAAAAATAATATCTAGCCTTCGCCGTTTTTTTTGAAAGTAAAAAATGAAACCTGCTAAAAAACGCACACCCCAATTACACGTCGAATTTGATTGGCTTAATCATATTCTTTGGAGAAAGAATCTTGTCGACTTGTTCTTTGGTCAAAATCTTTTGAGCAATGATTAAATCATACACAGAAGCACCTGTTTCCAGAGCCTCTTTAGCGATTTTTGTGGAATTTTTGTAGCCGATATGCGGATTCAATGCCGTAACAATTCCAATGCTGTTCAACACCATTTTTTTGCACTGTTCCTCGTTAGCCGTAATGCCATCAATACACAAATCACGCAACGTAATCAAGCCACTCATCATCCATTCAAATGATTCGAAAAGCGAATACACAATCACGGGCTCCATCACGTTCAACTCCAATTGTGCAGCATCGGCAGCCATTGTAACGGTTACATCGTTTCCAATTACTTTGAAACAAATTTGATTGACCACTTCCGGAATCACCGGATTCACTTTGCCCGGCATAATCGAAGAACCCGGCTGCATCGGAGGAAGATTGATTTCATACAATCCACAACGCGGACCCGATGACATCAAACGTAAATCATTACAAATTTTTCCGAGTTTGATTGCCAAACGTTTCAAAATGCCCGAATAGCCCACCAAACAAGAGGTATCCGATGTTACTTCAACCAAATTTTTCGCTAAATGAATATCCCAACCGGTGATTTTTTGAAGTTCCTTGATGCACAATTCACTATATCCCGGCTCTGAGCAAATGCCCGTCCCAATTGCCGTTGCACCCATGTTGCACTCCAAGAAATCTTTGGAAACAAAGTCTTGTTTACGCAATTCACTTTTCAACAAATCTGCAAAACCTTGAAAGGTTTGTCCGAGTGTCATCGGAACAGCATCTTGCAATTGCGTGCGTCCCATCTTGATGATATTTTTGAATTCTTTAGCTTTCTTTTCAAGAGATTCAATCAAATAATTCATCGCCAAAAACAGATCTTGATGATACAGATACATCGCAAAGTGAATTGCCGTAGGATAGGCGTCGTTTGTGGATTGCGAGCAATTCACAACATCATTCGGCGAACAAAATTCGTATTGTCCGCGTTTTTTACCCATGTGTTCCAAAGCCAAATTGGCAATAACTTCGTTGGCATTCATGTTGCCCGAAGTACCCGCTCCGCCTTGCATCATATCCACCGGAAAATGCTCGTAATGCTTTCCTGCCAAAAGTTGTTTACACGCATAAACGATGCCATCACGTTGACTTTTTGAAATCAATTTCATTTTGTAATTTGCCTCTGCAGCACCCCATTTGGTGTAGGCAAAACCGCTGATAAAATGCGGAAAATTTCCGTGACATTTTCCACTTATATCGAAATTTTCCATGCCACGCAAGGTTTGTACGCCGTACAATGCATTGTTCGGGATATATTTTTCACCCAATAAATCCGATTCAATTCGGTATCCGGTTTTAGGTTTTAGAGTAGCAGGTTTTGACTTCGTTGAGGTCTTTACTGTTTTTGCTGTTGCAGTTTTTTTTGTTGTAGTTTTTTTGATTGCCATAACTATTTTTTTTTAGTCGCAAAGGTACAAAAAAAAAACGATATTTCCAAACAAAAAGCGGAGAATAACGGTTAAAACAAACGGAAGTTTAGGTTAATTTGCAGTTACTTATTTCCCCAAATTTTTCTGAAAGTTTCAACGCGTTCCTCGGAGGTCATACCTCCGCGTCCTTCCATAGAAGTTTGCAGAAAAATACAGTTGGTTAGCGTAGCTTCTACTTTGGCAATATCTTCGGCAAGAGCTTGACACGATGGAGCTCCGCAAGCCCCACAATCTACGCGAGGCAAGTGATTCATCAAATCGCGAATCAACGCCATTTTTTTCATCGCAATACTGCGATTTTCATCTAAAATCATCATCGAACGCGGCAAAATTTGCCCGCTTTTCATGTTGTTGCGAATATATTCGGCAGTATCTTGGTCTATTTCAAAACGATCATCTTGGTTTTCGATTTTTTGAATATATTCCGCACGTTTTTTCATACGTTCGACCGTCAGAAACCTGTTCCCCGTAAGGAGAATGCCACCTGCACAACTTTCATCGCAAGCCCTCAATTCCAAATAATCTACATCGGAAACGTCCTCGTTTTCGACTTTTTCCAAAAAATCGTTGATATTGTGAATGCCGTCAATTGCCAACGCTCGACCTAACATATTTTTCTTTTCGCCTTCGGTTGTACTCCACAACGATGCACGTGCCGAAATCTTTGAATGTTCAGCGTTTTCAGTATTTTCAGCATTTATACGATGTTCTTCCTTAATTTTTCTCAACACCTGATTGTAGATGAAATCCATGTTGATGACACCCGTTACTTGCGAATGTTTTTCGCCTACCGGATCTTTCAAAGCCGCAATCTTTGCAGCACAAGGCGTGATGTAAAACAATCCGATTTTTTCCTCAGGAACGCCTTGTTTTTTCAACGTTTGTTTCCAGTACATGGCTGCCAAATCAACCGGAGGTTTTAACAACAACAAATTTTCGGTCAACGCCGGAAATTTAACTTGTATTAATCGCACAATAGCCGGACAAAACGAGGAGATCAGCGGTTTGATGTGAGCATATTCAACAGCGTATTTTTGGATTTCATCAATCAAAAAATCTGCCATTTGTTCAATTTCAAAAACCTGTGTAAAACCGAGTTCTTTGATCACTTGATAAATCAAAGACGTTGGAATATCATCCTTAAATTGATTAATCAAAACCGCCGGAATCAGTGCAATTCGATGCTCATAATTGAAAATATCGTTCAAGTCATCATGTTCGATAATTATAGCACCGTAGGGGCAAGCCTCAAAACACTCACCACAATCGATACAACAATTCGGCGAAAGTTTAGCTTTTCCGGCACGTATACGAATAGCTTCCGTAGGGCATTTTTTCATGCAGTGCATGCAACCCATACAGAGGTCTTCGTCGATTCGTAAGGCATGATGAAAAAACATAATTTTGGCATTAAAAATTCACAATCATTTCGACTATTGTTCCCACGTTTACTTCGCTTTTTACGTCCAAATAATCCACATTGTGTTTGATATTCGGAAGTCCCATTCCCGCACCAAATCCCATTTCTCGCACTTGTGGAGATGCTGTTGAATATCCCACGGTCATCGCCAAATCAATGTCGGGAATTCCGGGTCCTTTGTCTTCCAATTTTATAGCGATTTTATCGTTGTCAATCACAACGTAAATCGTTCCGCCGTGCGAATGTGCGACCACGTTCACTTCTGCCTCGTAAAGAGCCACCACCACACGTTTGATGATGGACGGGTCAACATTGAGTTGTTTCAATGTTTTTTTGACGCTTGACGACGCAGATCCGGCGTTTGTAAAATCGCCGGCTTGCACGGGATATTCAAAATTCATCATATTAAAAAACAGGTTTAATGCCGGCTTCGTAAAGAATACCGCAGGTTCGGAACATGGAGCACTCCGTTTGCAAAACAATCATATCGTTTTCTTTTGCAATATCAATCATGTCTTCGGTGGCTTTTTTGCCACGCACGAAAATCACGGTGTTGAGATCTGCCATTTCCATCGTTCGAACGGTCTGAATGTTGCAAAGTCCGGTAAGCAACATGATATCGTCGGATTTCAAAGTTAGCACATCACTCATAAGGTCGGATGCAAATGCACGGTCAATGGTTTGCGTGATTTTGTCTTCTCCACAAAGGATTTTAGCGTTCAAAACAGTTTGAATTTCGGATATAGTCATAGAACTGATTTATTTTTTTCGCAAAGATAGTAATTTTATTTGAAATAAAAAAATTATTGTTTCATTTTTTTTTCGTAACTTTGCATGGATTTCAAAAAAAAAAGATTATGCTAATCAAAAATATCAAACAGTTGGTGCAAGTCGAACACACGCCGAAATTGTGTGTAAAAGGTTCAGACATGGCGAAAATAGGGACTGTCGACAACGCGTTTTTGTTAATCAAAGACGAAAAAATTGCGGATTTTGGTACGATGGATAATTGTCCGGATTATTCCGGTGAAGTGATCGATGCGACGAATCGCTTAGTTTTTCCGACGTTTTGCGATTCGCACACGCATATCGTCTATGCGGGAAGTCGCGAAATAGAGTATGTCAATAAAATCAAGGGGCTCTCTTACGAGGAAATTGCCAAGCAAGGCGGTGGTATTTTGAATTCTGCAAAACGTCTGCAATCCGCATCGGAGGAGGAATTGATTGAATCGGCGATGGATCGAATCAACGAAATGATTGCTTATGGAACGGGTGCGATTGAGATCAAAAGTGGTTACGGTTTATCGACTGAATCCGAATTGAAAATGTTGCGTGTGATTCGCCGGTTGAAAGAATTGACGCCGGTTTCCATTAAGTCGAATTTTTTGGGAGCACATGCTGTTGCGATGGAATATCGCGGTCGTCAGAGCGAATATGTGGATTTGGTGATCAACGAAATGTTGCCGCGTGTGGCTGAGGAAAATTTGGCAGATTTTGTAGATGTGTTTTGTGATAAAGGTTTTTTCACGGTTGAGGAAACCGACCGGATTCTCAATGCTGCTGCGAAATACGGCATACGTCCAAAGATTCATGCGAATGAATTGGATTTTTCCGGCGGTATTCAGGTGGGTGTGAAATACAACGCACTATCTGTGGATCATTTGGAATACGTAGGCGATGCGGAGATTGAGAGTTTACTCAATTCGGAAACCATGCCTACGGTTTTGCCCGGTGCTGCATTCTTTTTGGGATTGCCGCTTTCGCCCGTTCGCAAGATGCTGGAGGCAGGCTTGCCTGTAGCGTTGGCGAGCGATTTCAATCCGGGGTCTTCGCCATCGGGAAACATGCAGTTTATTCAGTCGTTAGGTTGTATCAAGTATCGTATGTTGCCCGAAGAAGTTATTCATGCCACCACTCTCAACACCGCGTATGCCATGGGTTTGAGCGATCAGCTCGGCAGCATCGCCAAAGGCAAGATCGCAAATGTTTTCATCACTAAACCCATTCCAAACTACGAATTTATGCCGTATTCCTATGGGAATAATAAGGTGGAGACGGTGATTCTGAAAGGGAAAAAAATTAAACAATTAAACAGTTAAACCATATGAAAAAACTAATCGAATGCGTTCCCAATTTTAGTGAGGGTCGCAACATGGATGTGATGAAACAAATCACCAATGCAATCGAAAAAATCGAGGGTGTTAAACTTTTGGATGTTGATCCGGGATTTGCTACAAACCGCACGGTTGTAACGTTTGTTGGTACTCCGGACGAAGTTGTTGAGGCTGCTTTTCAAGCCATCAAGAAGGCGAGCGAAGTGATTGACATGCGTCAGCACAAGGGCGAGCATCCGCGTTTTGGTGCAACGGATGTGTGTCCGTTTGTGCCCGTGTCGAATATCTCGATGGAGGAGACGGCGGAGTATGCTCACCAATTGGCGAAAAGGGTAGGAGAGGAGTTGAAAATTCCTGTGTACTGCTACGAGAATGCGGCGAAAGAGGAAAAACGTCGCAACCTGGCAAGTTGCCGTTCAGGTGAGTATGAAGGTTTGAATAAAAAATTATCCGATCCGAATTGGAAACCGGATTATGGTCCTGCCGAATTTAACGAACGGGTTGCTATCACAGGTGCTACAGCGATTTCTGCACGTGATTTTTTAGTAGCAATTAATTACAATTTGAATACAACGTCTACCCGTCGTGCGAATGCACTTGCGTTTGACGTTCGCGAAAAAGGGCGTCCTGCAAGGGAAGGCGGAAAAGTGAACGGGAAACCGATCTTGGATGAAAAAGGCGAACCGGTGATGATTCCGGGAACGTTGAAAGCAACGAAAGCCATCGGTTGGTTTATCGAAGAATACGGCATTGCACAAGTGTCGATGAATATCACCAATGTGTCTGTAACGCCCGTGCATACAGCGTTTGATGAAGTATGCAAAAAAGCACAGGAACGCGGACTTCGCGTAACAGGTTCTGAAATTGTAGGCTTGGTACCAAAAAAATCCATGATCGACGCAGGAAGATATTTTTTGAAAAAACAACAACGTTCGGTAGGTGTTTCGGAAGACGAACTGATTAAAATAGCTGTAAAATCAATGGGTCTGGACGATCTGAAACCATACCGGCCACAAGAACGCATCATTGAATATCTGTTGGATGCTGAGGACAAATCCAAAAAATTAGTCGACATGACTTGCAAAGGTTTTGCCAACGAAACCGCGTCCGAATCTCCTGCTCCGGGAGGTGGCTCAATCTCCGCTTACTTAGGTGCATTGGGTGCTTCGTTAGGTACGATGGTTGCAAATTTGTCGTCTCACAAAGCCGGTTGGGACGAGCGTTGGGACGAGTTTTCGGACTGGGCGGAGAGAGGACAGGCGTTGAAAGACGAGTTGTTGTTTTTGGTCGATGAGGACACCCATTCGTTCAACAAAATCATGGATGCTTTCGGTTTGCCAAAGGGTTCGGATGCCGAGAAAGCCGCACGAACACAGGCTATTCAGGACGCTACGAAGTACGCTATTGAAGTTCCGTTCCGCACGATGGAAGTTACGATGAAGGTGTTCGACCTTTGCAAAGCTATGGTCGAGCACGGCAATCCTGCGTCTGTCACGGATGCCGGCGTAGGGGCGTTGTGTGCTCGTTCGGCTGTGATGGGTGCATTCTACAATGTCAAGATCAATTGTGGCGACTACAACGACAAGGCTTTCGTAGCAGACATCATCGCCAAAGGCAACGAAATTCAAGCCAAAGCGATTGCTTTAGAAGCTGAGATTTTGAAAATGGTTGATGCAAAGATTTAGGTTCTTGATTGCACACACCAAACTTAAAAAAATGTGCTTGTTAATAAAATTTTTCATTTATTAGTGTATAATTCAAAAATTTTATGTAATTTTGCAAAAAAAATAAAAATAAAAACCTATAACTATGAACGTAACATTTTTTCTAATCGTTTCCATTGCACTTATCGTGCTACTTTTCATCTCGTTTTACAACAGACTCGTGAAATTTCGCAACAATCGCGAGAATGCTTTTGCGGATATCGACGTGCAGTTGAAACAACGCAGCGACCTTATCCCCAACCTCGTGAACACGGTGAAAGGCTATGCCACACACGAGAAAGACACATTTGAACGCGTTACTAACGCGAGAAACCAAACCGTTGCCGCCACATCTATCAACGACAAAATCGCTGCCGACAATGCACTGACATCTGCACTATCAGGCTTGCGCGTTACGCTTGAGGCGTATCCCGACTTGAAAGCCAATCAGAACTTTTTGCAATTGCAGCAAGAAATTAGCGATTTGGAAAACAAGCTGGCTGCGGTACGTAGATACTTCAACTCTGCAACCAGAGAGTATAACAACAAGGTGCAGACGTTTCCATCAAACGTTATCGCCTCAATGTTTGGTTTCAAGAGGGAAGTGATGTACGACCTTGGCGCAGAACGTGTAGTTTTGGAAAAGGCTCCCGAAGTTAAATTCTAAATCGCCATGGCTTACGTAGGTATTCAAACACAGCAACGCAGAAATAATATGCGTTCGATGATTTTGTTATTGCTATTTCCCGCTCTGGTATTAGTGTTGGCGTATGTTGCCTATCTGTTTATTTATGCAGGCAATTTGGATACCGGCAGCAATTTTTTTGACCCTTACCTCTTGCAGTATTTCTCTGTAAATGTTGCTCCATACGTGATTCTGTTGGTTGGCATTTGGTTTTTGATTGCTTATTGGGCAAACACCGCCATCATCAAGAATGCCGTAGGTTCCAGACCTTTGGAACGAAAGGAAAATATGCGAATTTACAACCTTGTTGAGAATCTTTGTATGCAGACCGGCATGAAGATGCCACAGGTCAACATCATTCCCGATAATTCGCTGAATGCCTTTGCCAGCGGCATAAACGAGAAGACTTACACCGTAACGTTGACGCAAGGAATCATCGACAAACTCAACGATCAAGAGTTGGAGAGTGTCATTGCACACGAACTTATGCACATTCGAAACAGAGATGTGAGAGTGCTTATCGTGTCGATCATTTTCGTTGGAATTTTTGCAATGATTTCGCAGATAGGTTTTCGAATGATGTTGTATTCAAACCTTGGAAAGAGCCGTGACAGTAAGAACGGCGGAGGTCAGGCGATTATCTATTTGGTTGTAATTTTAGTATCGGTGGTCGGATATCTTTGCACATTGATGATGCGTTTTGCGATATCCCGAAAGCGCGAATATATGGCTGATGCAGGTGCTGCCGAGATGACCAAAAATCCGCTTGCCTTGGCGAGTGCATTGCGTAAAATCAGCGGTAATCCTAATGTTGGGGCTGTTGCTGCACGAGAAGACATCGCCCAACTTTTCATCGAACACCCCTTGCAAAAGAAAAAATCTTTTATGAATAATTTGTTTGCTACGCACCCTCCGATTCAGAAAAGAATAGAGATTTTGGAGAGGTTTTAGCAGAGAGTAGTGTTTGGTGCACACAAAAAAAAAGCCCCAATCAATGATTGGGGCTTTTTGGGGTGGCGTCTACCTACTCTTCCACTCTTTAGGAGCAGTACCATTGGCGCAGTCGGTCTTAACTTCTCTGTTCGGAATGGGAAGAGGTGAGCCCCGATGCTTTTGACACCAGAATTGATTTAGAGTTTAGAGTTTAGATATTAGAGTTTAGATGGGCTCTGATATTAAACACTAAGACTTAAATAAATCTTTGACACGGCAATCAATTTACTATTTACTATTTAGCTATTTACTATTTAAATCGTAAATCGTAAATAGTTAAATTGTAAATCAATCAATTGACTTGGTAGACGTGTAATAATAGACACAAAAGTTTAAAGAAATTCTACGGGTAATTAGTACTACTCGGCTTTGACATTACTGCCTTTAGACCTGTAGCCTATCGACGTCATCGTCTTTGACGACCCTTAAAAGAAATCTCATCTTGAGGTGAGTTTCGTACTTAGATGCTTTCAGCACTTATCTCCTCCGTACATAGCTACCCTGCGATGCGGCTGGCGCCACAACAGGTCCACTAGGGGTACGTCCGACTCGGTCCTCTCGTACTAGAGTCAGGTTCTCTCAAATTTCTAACGCCCATAACAGATAGAGACCGAACTGTCTCGCGACGTTCTGAACCCAGCTCGCGTGCCACTTTAATCGGCGAACAGCCGAACCCTTGGGACCTTCTCCAGCCCCAGGATGTGACGA
>WRKV01000087.1 GCA_009777915.1 Bacteroidales bacterium
TTGAGGACAGTATTGTGAAATACGGATTTGACGGGGATTACGAGAGTTTGGGAAATAAACCAAACATTCCTGCAGAAATTGAAACACAAATCGAAACACATAATACGAACACTGTAAGCCATGCGGATATTCGTGAAAGGCTTGTAGAGCTACAAAACGAGATTAATGATTTATTTTTGGCACTTGACGGAAAAAGTAACACTAATCACACCCATGCCATTGCCGGAGACGGTAAAATAGGCTCAATAGCGGGATTTTCGCAGGCAAATTTCACACCGGAAGAGAAAAATAAACTTGCCGGAATTGATGATAATGCAAATCGTTACACACACCCTAGATTTTCATTAGGCCTTTTTCCTTCCCTCCCATTAACAGGTGCTAATGTTTACAGCAATGTTAATCTAGACAACGGACATATTACAGGTCTTACCACAAGGGCGTTGACACCTGCGGATATCGGTGCAGCGGGGGCATCGCATTCACATAGTAATTATGCGGCATACGTTGAGCCAACATTATCAGAACAAATTGTTCCGGGTGAATTTTGGCTTGATTATACAGGAGGGAGCAAACGACAAGTTTTTCAAAGAACTTTACGAGTAGAGCATCATTATATATCAAGTGGTACTACAACTCTTTTATTTTCAGGTTTTGAAATGCTACAAATTGTATATGCATTTGGTCTTAATGATGGTACAACTTTTACTATTCCTTATGTTTGTCCGAAAATTGGATTGGAAATGTCTAGAGTTTCGGGAGGTTTATTGTCGTTATATCATCAAGATGGTAATTTGTATTTGCGTCAACATTCAAATAGTGTTCAAGAATTTTCATACGTAGTACACATAAAATACACTAAAAATATATGAAACCAAAACAATTTCTTTGGCTTATTTTTACTGCCATTGCAGTGAATGCCTCCGCTTTTACGGTATCCAAAAATGCCGTTATGACTATCGGAAAACAAACGCAGGTGAAACTTTCCAATGTTGATTTAATCAACTACGGAACGCTTATCGCCGACACGGCGTCGTTGCTGATAATTTCCAACACTCGAGAACAAAAAATTTCGGGAGATAATATCTACCTTTATTCCATGAAAATTGACGGACAGGTTAAAAGTGATGTAGAGATTCTGTCGCTTTCGGGAGATTTGACGATGCAATCCGGTGTGCTAAACATTGGAACCAATCAACTTGTGATTGACGGCGACCTGCTCGACGAAAAGGAAACGGCTTATGTGACGGCAAGTACAGGCACGATCGAAAAACGCATGGACTATCTGCCTGCCATGCGACCGATAAATGTTTTAGGACTTGAATTTACAGCCTTAAATGATGTGTATCATCTTCGAATTATTCGTTCGCACAGTTCGATTACACGCCCAATTCGCACGGGCACAACCAAAAGTGCCATGCGAGTGTACGAATTTGAGTCGATGGTAGATATCACAGCCGTAGATAAACAAACGCTTCCGCATGAGTTTGAAAATATGTATAAACCGACCGTTTTTGTTCACGATTATGACGATTGGAAAAAAGCAAAAAACAAACACGATGAGTTTTATGCGGTTTCAAAAGTGTCAACATTTTCGCCCGATCCGTTGCACTTTCCCAAAGTGATTACTCCGGACGGCGAAACACACCGCACGTTTGAAATTGGCGGCTTAGATGAATATCCAAACTCTCGACTGATTATTCTCAGTCGAACCGGACAACAACTTTACGATTTTCAGCCATATCAAAATGATTTCACCGGAAAAGACCTTCCGGACGGAACCTACTATTTTGTGTTTAGCGAGGAGCCGGACAGTCCTGCGAGTAAACGAAGTTTTTTTGAAATCGTGAGATAATTTGTTGAACTTGGAAAATAACAATTAAAAAATGAAATTTATGAAAAAAATAATCATTATCACAGCACTAAAAATCATGGGGTTTGGTCATGCAATGGCACAACCCCTGCAATACTTCATGCAACGCGGCAGCACCAATATCGCAGCGGTGAGTGAAGTGCAAACGTTGCAAACATTTTTATCGGGAGGTCAAAGTCTGCAAGGCTTTGAGGGTGCACCACGACATATTTTACTTAATGTGGCAAGTCCGCTTACCGTGATGGACGGACTCACAAATGGCAATTCATCAAACAGGTCGAAACGCTCACATAGCAGTGTAGATGAGCCCTCCCGAAATTTTACAAGTGTAACCATTTCGCACGAAAGTTTTGGAGCACACTCCAATTTTTCGGCAACGCTCGGCTATAATTATCGGATGTTGATAAGCGATAATGCGAACCTTACTTTCGGTCTTGGTGGTGGCGTGAAAAGTACGGGCAGTAACTACGGAAAACACGAACCCGGCACGGAACCGTACGACAGAAAAGAGACATCATTTGCTACGCAAATCGGAGCAAGATTTGAAATGGACAGACTAAATGTTTCTGTGTTTACCAATGCCGGAGATTACTTTGGAGAGCTTGTGTGGGGCAGGTTGTGGGATGGTGGGACATCAGGTAGAGACGACGGTGGATGGAATGATTTCGGAGAAAAGTCTTGGCATGGGCAGGTTGCGGTTCTCGGACGATACAGTCCGGGAACCAAAGAAAACACGATACGAATTGCTGCAAATGCCGTTTACAAAGACGGTTTGGGCGTTGGGATCAGTTACGGGACAGGCAACGACCTTTCGGCAAATGCAAGTTTTCGGTTTACCAAACATCTGCGAATCGGCTATGCTTACCAACTCCTACACTTCAATCCCATAGCAAGAAAGCACGAGATTGCGATCAGATATCGGTTTGTGAGAAAGGTGGAGGATTGAAAAAAAATGGCAATAAATCGGAAATTATTATTTTGGTTCAAACGTTTTATTCGGATTTGATTTCAAATCGTAAACGTGTTGTTTCAAAAGTGCTGCCCATTTTCGATCGTTGAAACGTTTGTCGAATGTAGTGTAAGGAATGGGCTTTCCGAAGGTTATTTTAATGGGTTTTCCATTGAAATTATACATTTCATCGACCAAAAATAATTGCTCGATATTGACTTTTATTCCCAATTTTTTTCGCCAATAAGCCCAATTGTAAAAACGTTTGGAGTTGTGTGCATCAATATAGGTTGGAATGATGTTGCGTTGATTTTTTCGAGCTTGTGTAATGGCGGTGCTTTTCCAGTCTAAATCACGGATTTTGCCTTTTTCTTGCCTGCGAGAACAAAGTCCTGCCGGAAAAAATAAAATCAAATTTTCACCGGAAAAAGCATCGGTTAAATTTTGCATATTGGATGAATTTCTGCCATACTTATTAATACCTACAAAAACAGGTTGCAAATTAACCAATAGCATTAAAATATCATTCACCGGAAACAACACATCGGGACGAATTTGCCCGACTGTGCTAATCAACGCAACGCCGTCCAATCCGCCGAGAGGATGATTTGCAGCCACTAAAAATCGTCCGTCCATGGTGATATTTTCAGCACCGACCACAGTCAATTCCGGACCAAAACTTTTTACGATTTGCGTAGCAAAATCAACGCCATGAAGATCACGATTGACATATAAAAATTCATTGACTTGGTCAACATGCAGCAATTTATTCAACCAATTATAGACAAATTTCGGCAGAATTTTGGCAAGTTTCGGACTTTTTGACGCGATGAATTGCTTTAGATCTACCGTCTTGGGAATGGCAGAATTCGCTACGAAATTAGTGTTTTCTTGTGGTGTCATTGAAGTTTATTCTTTTCATTTTTATACATTTTTTGTCACGGTTGTTGAAACGAAATTCACACCCTTTGATATGCAAAGATACGAAAAAAAATTGAAATCGTTACTCCACCAAACTATTTTTCAAATAAAACCCGGTATAACTTTTTGGGGTTTTCACAATCTCCTCAGGGGTGCCGGTGGCGATGATTTTTCCGCCGGCTGCACCGCCTTCAGGACCAATGTCGATGATGTAATCGGCAAGTTTGATCACATCCATATTGTGTTCGATAATCAAAACGGTATTACCTTTATGGAGTAATCGATTCAAAACATTCATTAAAACACGAACATCTTCGAAATGCAAGCCTGTCGTGGGTTCGTCGAGAATGTAAAGCGTTTTTCCGGTGTCTTTTTTGGATAGTTCTGCAGCAAGTTTCACACGTTGTGCCTCGCCTCCGGACAAGGTGGTGGATTGCTGTCCAAGTGTGATATAGCCCAATCCCACGTCCTGCAAGGTTTTTATCTTGTGCAAAATGTGCGGAATATTTTCAAAAAATTCTACCGCTTGATCGATATTCATGTTAAGAACATCGTTAATCGAACGCCCTTTGTAGCGTACTTCAAGGGTTTCACGATTGTAGCGTTTACCGTTGCACGCTTCGCAATGCACATGAACAGCAGGCAAAAAATTCATCTCAATGACCTTAACGCCTGCACCACCGCACTCCTCGCAACGTCCGCCTTTCACGTTGAACGAAAACCGACCGGGTAAATATCCCCGAATTTTAGCATCAGGAAGTGAGGCATAAAGTTTGCGAATGTCATCAAAAACACCGATATAAGTCGCCGGATTCGAGCGTGGGGTACGACCAATCGGCGATTGATCAATTTCGATAACTTTGTCGATATGTTCCAAACCTTCGATACTTTGGTAAGGTAACGATTTTTTTTCCGAACGATAAAAATGTTTGCTTAAAATCGGATGCAGCGTTTCGTTGATAAGCGACGATTTCCCACTTCCCGAAACACCGGTAACGCAAACCATCATGCCTAAAGGCAATTCGAGAGTTACGTTTTTCAAATTATGTCCGGTTGCACCTTTCAAAACCAAAATTTTTCCGTTACCTTTTCGACGAATTTTCGGCACGTCGATATTTTTTCGCCCACTCAAATAATCACAGGTCAAGGTTTTGGTTTTCAAAATTTCTTTCGGAGTGCCTTGTGCAACAACTTTTCCGCCGTTGATGCCGGCTCCGGGTCCCATATCTACAATGTGGTCTGCCGCTAAAATCATTTCTTTGTCGTGTTCAACAACGATAACGGAATTGCCAACATCACGCAAATCTTTCAACGCTTTAATCAATCGCAAATTATCACGCTGATGCAAACCGATACTCGGTTCATCTAAAATATACAACACACCCACTAATTTCGACCCAATTTGCGTTGCCAAACGAATACGCTGAGATTCGCCACCGGAGAGACTTCCAGCCGAACGGTTGAGTGTCAGATATTCGATTCCAACGTCTAATAAAAAACCGATTCGTGTGCGAATTTCTCGAATGATTTCGTAAGCAATTTTTTGTTTTCGAGTGTCGATTTTTTGGTCGGTTTCCGACATCCAATCGTACAACTGACCCAAATCCATATTCGCCAATTCGGCGATATTTTTATCGCGAATTTTGAATTGCAACGACACCTGTTTCAGGCGTGTACCAAGGCATAGCGGGCATTCGACTTGATTAGTAAAATTCCCAACCCATTTCTGAAGAACTGCATTTTCCTCGCTTTGATGCGACTTGATAAAATTGATAATTCCTTGAAATTCCAAATCCAATTTTGTGATGACTCCAAGATAATCATTTTTCACATTAACAACCTCGTCCGTGCCGTATAGCAAGGCATCCATCGCCTCTTTGGAGATAGTTTTGATCGGCGTGTCGAGGGTAAATTTGTAACGTTTTCCGATGGTTTCGATTTTATTGTAAATCCAATTATTTTTATATTCACCAAGTGGTGCAATTCCACCTTGACGAATACTCAGCTTGTCGTTCGGAATCACTTTATTCATCGCTATTTCGGTGATATTACCCAATCCATTGCAACGCGGACAAGCCCCATACGGCGAGTTAAACGAAAACGTGTTAGGCTCCGGTTCATCATAAGAAATTCCGGAAGTCGGACACATCAAATGTTTACTGAAATGTTTGTAAGAATCGTTACTTGTATCTAAAACTCCAATCATGCCTTTCCCGTGTTTCATCGCAGTTTGCACAGATTGTGTAACACGAGTTTTACTCGTATTGTTCATCGCAATTTTATCAATCACCATCTCAATATCGTGAGTTTTGTAGCGATCAAGCATCATGCCGGATTCGATGTTGACAATTTTTCCATCTACACGTGCTTTCAAAAAACCCAAACGTCGCATCTGTTCGAAGTTTTCACGATAATGTCCTTTTCTCCCTTTCACAACAGGCGAAAGAATAATAATGTCTTTGTGTTTGTAAGTTTCGACGAGCAAATCAACAATTTGCGATTCGGTGTATTTGACCATTTTTTCACCCGTATGGTACGAATACGCATCGGCAACACGAGCGTAGAGCAATCGCAGAAAATCATAAACTTCCGTAATGGTTCCAACGGTCGAACGCGGATTTCGCCCAACGGTTTTCTGTTCAATCGAAATCACCGGACTCAAACCATTGATTTTATCCACTTCCGGACGTTCGAGATTGCCGATAAATTGCCGTGCATACGCCGAAAACGTTTCCATATAACGCCGCTGCCCTTCGGCATAAATCGTGTCAAATGCCAACGACGACTTCCCACTTCCGCTCAAACCCGTAATCACAACGAGTTTGTTGCGAGGAATCGAAACGTCAATATCTTGTAAATTGTGGACTTTTGCCCCGAGTATATCTAATTGTTCGGAAGATTTCATCTTACAAAGATACGAATTTTTTTTTAATTCATTTTTTTTTCGTAACTTTGCACGAAAAAAATTAGTCGGAAATGATGAAAAAGATATTTTTCACAATGAGTTTGGTTGGTTTGTCGATAGTAAGTTTCGGACAAATTTTCCACAGTGTAAAATGCACGCCGGAAAGCGATGTGTTGGGCTATCCGATGATGCGGTTGAATAGCCATGATCAATTGCATGTGTCGTTTGACGAAATTTCGGTAGATGCTCGCTCGTTGGAATACCGTTTTGTGCTTTGCAATGCCGACTGGACAACCGCAAGATTACAGCCCATTCAATATATGTCCGGCGTAAATCGCAAAGCCATTGATGACATTCGTTTTTCACTGAATACTCGAGTAGATTACACGCATTATCAATTCGCATTTCCCGATGAACACACGAAATTCTTGGTTTCCGGAAATTACAAATGTGAAATTTATGATGTCGATGAACCTGAAGAAACCTTGTTAATCATTCATTTTTTCGTTACGGAAGACGCCGTCAACATTGCTGCAAAAGTGATTCCGCCTAAACGTCCGGAATTTCGAAGAAGTAAGCAGCAGTTAGAATTTGACATCACGGCAAGAGCCTTCGACATCATGCAACCGTATCAGAATCTCACGGTTTTGGTGCAACAAAACGGCAGAACAGATCAAGTACGCCGGATTCAACCGCAATACATCGTCGGAAAGACCTTAAAATTCGCGGATTCCGAGGGTTTGCTGTTCGACGGCGGAAATGAATTTAGAAATTTCGATACCAAATTTTTGAATTTTAACGGTCTTGGCGTTGAACGGATTTCAACGCAAAATCATCATTATTTTGTCCAGTTGCATCCTGCTGAAAGTCGTGCTACACGGTCGTTTGCCGACAATGGCGATATCAACGGACGTTATGTGATTCGTGCCGATATGCGACAAAAACCCGAAACCGAAGCCGAATATACTGTTGTCGAATTTTCACTCTACACCCATTTTCAAGGCGAGGGAGCAAGCGTACACGTGTTCGGCGAATTGACGAATTGGACGTTTGGCGAAATTTCGGAAATGGAGTATGATTTTGCAAGAAAATGTTACTCCAAATTATTGTTTTTGAAACAAGGTTTTTACGATTATGAATATGTTTTGTTTAACAAACGAAACGAAACGGTTGACATCACTCATTTCGAGGGAAATCAGTATCTCACAAAAAATAATTATACGATTTATGTTTATTATCGCGGAAATTCCGACCATCACGATCGATTGATCGGCGTTTCTGAAGTTAAAGCCCATGAATGACGAAATTTTGATACAACAACTTCGCGACGAACGCAGTCGGAATTTTGCTTTTCGCCAACTCATGCAGCAAGAGCAAGAGAAGACCTATCGTTTAATTCGCCGAATGGTCATCGACCACGACGATGCCGATGATTTAACACAAACCACATTCATCAAAGTATTTGAAAATATCCACGAATTTGAAGGAAAATCCAAACTTTCAACGTGGATTCATCGCATTGCCGTAAACGAAGCCTTGAATTTTTTGAGACAAAAACGCCGAAAATTATTTGTTCCTATTGTAGATGTCGAACGACAATTATCCAACAAAATTGATGTCGGATCTAATTTCGACGGCGATGAAATCGAGAAAAAACTGCAAAAAGCCATTTTGACACTTCCCGAAAAGCAACGTTTGGTGTTCAATATGCGTTATTACGAAAATATCAAATACGAGGAGATGAGCGAGATTTTAGGCACTTCTGTAGGGGCTTTGAAGGCATCTTACCACATTGCCGAAGAAAAAATTGAAAAAATTTTGATCCCCGATTAAACTTTTTATGATTTCAAACGTCAAACTAATAAAACGAAACAAAAATGCACACATCATTGAACGATATGCCACGCAAAAATGCGTTTAAGGTGCCGGAAGGATACTTCGAAGAGTTGCCGACGGCGGTGTTGTTGAAATGTTCGGTTTCAAAGGTTGAAAAGTCACCTCTTTCAATGTCAAAACCTCTGTGGTGGAGCGTTGCGGCATGTGGTCTTTTACTTTTGGGTATTTGGTTTGTTGTCCCGAACTCAACACCGTCGTCGCAGTCTTTGTTGACCGAAAACACGCTTGTTTTCGATGTGGATTGCTGGGACAGTTATTTGGCATACCATATCAGTTCTGCGGTAATCGAAGAGGAACTATTCTCCTCGAACATTGAATTTTCGATGTTTTTAGAAGAATTAACCGAAGATGATTTTTTAGATTACGATGATTTGATAACTTATTCGAATTATGATGATTACGACATCTATTAATACTTAACAACTACGATCATGAAAACATTTTTTATCACCTGTTTACTCTGTGTTTTAGCGGTTTTTGGGTATGCTCAAACACAAACGCCGCAAGAACGTAATGTTTCAAGGCAACAAGTTCAGCAAAACAGAGGGCAGGTTCCGCAAAACAGAGATCTAAGAGCCGACCAAAGAGCACAAAGAACGCGAACGCAAGAGGATCGTGAGGCGTCGAGACAACGAGTTCAGGCTCATCGGGTGGCTTTTTTCACTGAGAAACTTGCACTTACACCTGCTGAAGCCGAGAAATTTTGGGCACTTTACAATACTTATATGAACGAACGTGAAAAACTGCTTAGCGAAACCGTTCAAAAAACGCGTCCAAGAAGGGCTGACGGCGGAACAGCCCAATTTGATGTATCCAAATTATCGGATGCCGAAGTGAAGCAGTTGGTGAGTAATAAAGCCAAACAGTTTGATTTGGACAGAAAATTTCACCATGATTTGACCAAATTATTTTCGCCACAGCGGGTATTGGCGTTTTATGATGCCGAGTACAGTTTTCAGCGAGAAATGATGAACATGCGAAGACGGGATTGAGAAATTCCGTTTTTTTTTTTGTATCTTTGCGATGTATTTTTTAACATCATTTCCCATCATTCAATTTTTTTTTGTATCTTTGCAGTCGAAATATAATCAAAAATAATACACTATGAAAAAATCGTGCTAACGGCACATTGAAACACATAACATACGAAAGCGTTTTAGCTTTTAATCTTGCTTTTCGAAATTTCGACATTTCAAAAACTATCAGGAGTAAAGCGTAAACGCTCACGCAACCCGCGTGAGCTTTACTCAATTTTATTTGATAGTTTAGGTCGTCGAAAACCTCGAAAAGCAGATAAAAGACATAAGAGTTTTGCTCACGTTTTTTTTATGTCCGCAAATCAAAAATCTAAACCAAAAAATCATAAACCATAAATCATAAAACAATATCACCCAAATGAAAAAAATCACCCTAATCTTAATCCTTATCGCAGCTTTTGCGACCAAAAGTTTTGCTTCTTGCCCGATTCCGCAGTGGTGCCCATCTGCACCTCTTGATCAGAACATCAACTTGGGCGGCTCTATCAATCCTATCGAATTTCCTTCGGTGATCGGACGAATTCTTGTTGTTGAATGGTGGACGGATTTGACGCGTTCCATTCCTTTAACC